>DASSFG010000477.1:0-7969 GCA_035694685.1 Pirellulales bacterium | reverse complement strand
TGAGCGCGTTGCGATACGTGCCGTCGGAAAGCGTCGAACCCTCATGCAAGATGGCTTCTTCAAGCACGTCGCGCATGGCTGCGTGCAGGCGGCGCCAGTCGTCGTGCTTGAGGCGGTCGCAGCGGCGGCGCGGGTGAATGCCCGAGCGGTGCAAAAGCTCCGACGCATAGAGGTTGCCGATGCCGGCCAAGGCCCGCTGGTCGAGCAGTGCCACTTTGACTTCGCGGCGGCTGGCGGCCAACCTCGCCGTCAGTTCTTCGGGCAAGATGCGCAACGCGTCAGGACCGAGACGGTCCGTTCCGAAGCGAATCGCGAACTCCTCCGGCGACACCAGCCGCACGGAACCAAGGCCGCGGCGGTCCCAGAACCACAGCTCCGGGAAGCTGCCACCGGTGAACGAAAACCCCAACCGCAAATGCTCACGGTCGGGCGGATCGGCCAGCAGCACCAGGCCCGTCATTCGCGGCTCAATCACGATCGCGTCACCGTCTGCGTTGTGCTTGCCCGACAGCCGCAGCACCACGCGTTTCCCGACGCGATCGACCGCCGCAATCGCGCGCCCGACGACCCGGCGGCGGAACCGAGCCAAATCGGGCGCGATCTCAATCGGCCGCAGCTTACAACGGGGCCGCAGCACGGCTTCGATCCGGCGCCCCACCACACCGGCGATACCTCGCCGCATCGTCTCGACTTCGGGCAATTCTGGCATGGCCGTATTCTTGCTTGCCGCGTTGGGCGCGACAAGCGTGCGTCTACTTGCCCTCGATTCCTGAGCGGTCCATACTTTGCCTATCGCATTTGTCTGCTTCTTCCGCCCAAATCTAAGGTTGCTCAATGATCCTCCATCGCCGCCAGTTCCTCTCGCAAACCTCCGCTCTTTCCGTTGCCTCACTTGGTCTTGCCGCGCTCGGCAGCCGCCTTGGCGCCGCCGATGCAAGCGAGCCGCTCTACAAGATTTCGCTGGCTGAATGGTCGCTGCACCGCACGTTGAAAGAGGGCAAGCTCGATAATCGCGATTTCGCCAAAGTGGCCAAGAATGACTACGGCATCGAGGCCATCGAGTACGTCAACCAGTTCTTCAAAGACAAGGCCAAAGACAAGGATTATCTTGCGGAGCTGAAGCAACGGGCGGAAGACCTTGGCGTTAAAACGCTCTTGATCATGATCGACAACGAAGGAGCGCTGGGCGACGCCGACGAAAAGAAACGCAGCCAGGCTGTCGAAAACCATTACCCGTGGGTCGAGGCAGCCAAGTTCCTGGGCTGCCATTCCATTCGCGTCAACGCCGCCAGCAGCGGCAGCTATGAAGAGCAACTCGACCGTGCGGCCGATGGCCTCCGCCGTCTCACCGAGTTTGCCGAACCCCATGCCATCAACGTCATCGTCGAGAATCACGGACACCTGTCGTCGAACGGCGAATGGTTGAGCTCGGTCATCAAGAAGGTCGATCTCAAGCGGTGCGGCACGTTGCCCGACTTCGGCAATTTCGACCTGGGCGACGGCAAAACCTACGACCGCTACAAGGGAGTCAGCGAACTGATGCCGTTCGCCAAGGCCGTCAGCGCCAAGTCGTCTGATTTTGACGATCAGGGCAACGAGACGCAAACCGACTATCGGCGAATAATGAAGATCGTCATCGACGCCGGTTATCACGGCTACGTCGGCATCGAGTACGAAGGCCGCAAGCTCAGCGAGCCTGAAGGGATTCGCGCTACCAAGAAATTGCTGGAGAAGGTGCGAGCAGAGCTGGCATGAGGGTGCGGTGGACTGGCCCTGGGCGAAAGCCACGTCACCGACACTGGTGTGCTCACGCGAGTTTTGTTCCGGCTCAGGGTGTGACAGCCACGTAGCGGCGAAAGGCTGTAACTCGCCACCATCCATCAGTCCGCGCTGACAAAGCAGTCGGTAGTGCGCTCATTGCCATGTTACCACCCCAGTCGTTCCATCGACTGCTACTGTGCGCGTCGAGTTGCCTGACTGCACAACAACGGTGCCGCCTGCCGACGGGATGCCGTAGCCATTAAACGATAGCGTCGTGGCGCCGCCGAAGTTCAGCGAAGCGATCGTGGTCTTGTAGGTCGTATTCGCCAGATTGACGCTATAGGCGGCGCCCGGCACGTCAGGGTTTGTAAAGCCAGTCAGGTTATAGGTGCTTGCCGCCAGGTTGAAGGTCATTGACTGGCTGGTGCTCGTCAAGCGGGCGGTCGACCGCAACCATTCGAGATCGGCTGAGAGCCGGCGGGCGGCAGCTTCGGCCCGGCGGGCCGTAATGGCCTTGGCAAATCGAGGCGCGCCTGCAGCCGACAGTGCCGCAATGATCGCCAGCGCGCACACCAACTCGATGATCGTGTCGCCCGTTCGACAGGGTCGCCGTGCCTTGCGCCTTGCGCTACTCGTCTTCCAGAATGGCCGGGCCATTTGTGGCCCTCTAGTGTTTTGTCGCGTCTTCATTCAGGAGGCATTACCGGGAGGCTTACGCCTCCCGCTCGCCACAGGCGAGCGGCACCAGCCGCCGGTTATTAAATCCTTGATGCTAACCAGGCGTTAAAGGCGTCATTTTCGGCACGCCACTCCCGCTCTTACCCATCAGACGTCCAGAATCTTTGCAGTGACTGAGCGCTATTGAAGCATAGCACGCGAGCCGCCATCGGCTGGTAGGTCACCCGGGAGAAAATCACGATCAATATTTGTCACCTCGTCAATAACGACCTACCTTCCCATAGGCGGGACACACGCGATGTGCCCCACGGCGTCGCCAAACGCGCCTCACACAATTCAAAATGCTGAACGGCTGTGGTGACCTGGCCACTCCAGCCTATTTTGAGGTCAGAAGGAGAGAACAATGCGTACCCCGGGTCGACGACGAGCGGCTTTTACGCTGGTCGAGTTGGTCGTGGTGATCATGATCATTGGCATTCTGGCCGCCATCGCGGCGCCCAAGGTATTCAACGCCAGCAAGACCGCCACCGACAACGCGGCACGGGCGAACCTGCGAATCATCCGCGACGCCATCGATACCTATGCTGCCAACAACGGCGGCTCCTTGCCGGGCCAAGGCGGCAGCCTGCCGACTGACTTGGCGCCTTACCTGCGCAACGGCATTTTCCCATCTTGCCCGGTCGGTAGTTCGACGACGGTCAATACCAATTCGGTGGAGTACGTCAGTGGAAGTGGGGGCACAATGCCGACAGCCGACGGAACGACAGCGTGGATGTACGACAAAGCGCAAGGCTTTTTCATCATCAACTACAGCGCCAATTCGGCCAGCGGCAGCGGCGCACCCTATTCGAGCTTCTAAAGTAAATGGAGCTCGGGGATTGCTGCGCGGTTACGCAAAGTTTGTTCAAGACGAAGATTTTGCCGGATATTCCTTATCTTCCATTTATGGGGCTCCGATAAAACGGATAAGGCCCTCTGGCCAAGGGGGGAGGCGAAAGCTGCCACAATGCTCGAGGCGGTGCGGTATGGAAGCAGGCAAGGAAACAACTCGCGGGCGCGTGCTCGTCGTTGAAGACGACCCGGCCCTGCGAAATGTGATCCGATTCAATCTTCAGGCCGCCGGCTTTGAAGTGCTTGCCGGACGCGATGGTGCTCAAGGCTGGGAACTGGCGCAGCGAGAAGCGGTCGACATGGTGGTGACCGACATGCAAATGCCTTCTATGACCGGGCTGGAGCTGTGTCAGAAGCTGCGCGGCGACGTGCGTTTCGCTCAATTGCCGGTGTTGATGCTCACGGCCAAAGGCCTCGAGCTCGACCACGAACGGTTGCGGGCCGAGTTGGGCGTGGTCGAGGTGATGTTCAAGCCCTTCAGCCCCAAGCAACTGGCGCGTGCCGTCGCACAGCACTTGGGCGCGGCGGCGGGGCAAAGGGCATGAAAGGGCGGCCACACCATGCTTCACACGGCGCAGCAAGTTGACGTTTCACGGCGAGCGCTCAGCTATTTCCTCATGTTCGGGCTGCTGGCCGTGGCCTGGTTCGTGGCCGGCCTGCCGACGATTTCCAAAGCCATCATCGCCGACCAGGCCGAAAGCGATTGCCTGACACGGCTGGGAAAGGCCGCCACGCGCGTGTTGTCGTGCTCGATTGACACGCCCGATGAGCTGGAGCAGCTCGTTGCGAAATTAGCGGCTGAAGGCTCGCTGGCTTACTGTGCGATGGTCTCACCCGAGGGCCGTTACCTGGCGCACTCGCAGGCCAATCTGGTAGGCCAGCCGGCGCCCGAACCCAGCGGCGCGGTCGCCCAGTGGGGCGACGTGCGGCGCATTCGCTATCTCGACGAGGACGCGCAAATTCTGCGCGAATACTCCACCTCGCTCCGGCGCGGCGACAAAACCTACGGCATGCTCAGAATGGCCGTGCGCGACCCGACGATCCTGGCGGGCATCATGGCCACCGCCGAGCACGCCACGATGTGGGTCGTGGGACCGATCGCGGTGATTGTGGCCGGCGGTTACGTGTTACGGCGCTCTTTGCGGCCCATGGGCAAGGTCGAGCTGCAGCTTTGTGCGTTAGCGGCGAAGCCTTCTGATGTGCCCTTGGAATTGCAGCCGACCGAAGGAGCCAGCGCCGTCGGGGCCGGCTGGAACCGGCTGGTCGCACAGCTCGCCCAGCGCTCGCCGCAGCCATCACTGGAAAGCCGCTTGGGCCACGTGCTCGAAGGCTTCCGCCAGCGCAAGAGCGATCAAATCCTGAATACTCTGCCCGACGGCATTGCCGTGACCGACGCCGACGGACGCATCACGTTTGCCAATCAGGCCTTGGCTGCCCTGCTGGCAGCCGGCGACGAGTTGACCGGCAAGACGATGGCCGATTGCCTGGAGCTCGATCCCGCGGGCCACCCCGACCATCCGCTGCTCGATCCTGAGCTGCACCTGCGCGATGTGGTGGCCGAGATTGGCCGCTCCGGCGACAGTTCACAGGGCGTGTGGCGCATCGCCCGCTGCCCGTTGCGCGGCGGCGACGCGGCGAAAGGCCAAGGGCACGTCTGGTTGGTGCGCGACGTGACGCAACAGAAGCTGGCCGATCAGATGCGCAACCAGTTCGTTTACTCGGCCACGCACGAGCTGCGCACGCCATTGTCAAACATCAAGGCTTACGCCGAGACGCTGGCTCTCTCCGACGTGATGTCGGTCGATCAGCAGAAAGAGTTTTGCAACATCATCAACACCGAGGCCACCCGGCTGGCCCGCTTGATCGACGACCTGTTGAGCATCAGCCGCATGCAAAGCGGTTCGATGACGCTGGAGCGCCGCGTGACCGAAACCGAGCGGCTGTTGCGGGAGACGATTGAGAATGTTCGGCCGCAGATGACGCAGAAGGAGATCACGCTCGATGCGCATCTGCCCGACAAGCTACCCGAGTTGGTCGTGGATAAAGACAAGATCTCGGTGGCGCTGGTGAATCTATTGGGCAACGCGGCCAAATACACGCCGCACGGCGGCCGGGTGATCCTCTCGGTCGAGGTGCGCAACGGTCAGATTTTGGTACACGTTGAAGACACGGGCATCGGCATTTCGGTGGAAGATCTGCCGAAGTTGTTTGACAAGTTTTACCGCAGCTCCGACCCGCGCGTGCAGGAAATCACGGGCAGCGGTTTGGGCCTGTCACTGACGCACGAGATCGTGCGTCTGCACGGAGGCAAGCTGACCGTGCAAAGCGAATTGGACAAAGGATCGAAGTTCACCATGACGTTGCCGTTGAAATGAGGCGATAACCATAATGTTCGAGCGGCGGCGACAAGGAGCGGTCGACCTGATTCAGGGCGACGACCCGGTGACGGCGGAACATCTGCCGGCGATCGGTCGCTTGTGCGAGGAATCGTTGGGCGGCGGGCAGCCGCGCGCGGTGCTCGACCTGAGCCGCGTCGCGCTGTTCGACAGCGCCGGCCTGGAGTGGCTACTGAACATGCAGGAGCGGTTCGTCCAGCGCGGTGGGGCCGTAAAACTGGCGGCGCCCAACCAGCTCTGCCGCGATATCCTGCTCGTCACCGGCATCGATCGGCACTTCGAGATCTTCAACGACACTGTGGCGGCCGTGGGGAGCTTTGCCCGATGACCAGCGTTCTCTTGCCGTCCACCGATTTTGCGGGCGCCACGCTCATTCCGCCGCCGTCGCCAGGCGCCGCGCGCCGTTCGCTCGGCTCTCAGTTGCTCGGGGCGGAGCTGATTACGTCCGAAGAGTTGGAAGCCGCGCTGAAGCGGCAAAGTGAAAAACATCTGCGCCTCGGCGAGGCACTGGTCGACTTGGGCTTCGTCGCGGACGAGCAGATCTTGCCATATATCCAGCGGCAGCTCGGCGTGCCGGCCGTGCGACTGCGGGAAGGATTGATCGACCCCGAGGTGGTCAAGTTATTACCGCGGCAGACGGCCGAGGCCTTTTTGGCCCTGCCATTATTCAAGGTCCGCGATCAGCTCTCGGTGGCCATGGCCGAGCCGCAAAACCTGGAACAGATCGACGAACTGGAGCGCGTCACGCGGCTGAAAGTACGCCCCTCATTTGCTTTCCGGGCCACGCTCGAGCGGATGATTGCCCGCTGCTATGAAGAGGGCTTCGAGGTCGACGAGGTAACTGCTGATCTCGACGGCGGCGCGGTGGAGCTGGGCGAGGACGCCGTCGAAGTCGATCTGGAAAGCGTCGAGGCGATGGTCGAGGGAAGCCCCATCATCAACCTCGTCAACTATCTCATCGTCCAGGCCATCCGACAAAAAGCCAGCGACATTCACATCGAGCCGGCCCGGCGGCATTCGATCGTGCGGTTCCGCGTCGACGGGCAGTTACGAGAAGTGCTCAAGCCGCGGATCGACGTTCATCCCGCCATCGTCTCGCGCATCAAAGTCATGGCCCGGCTCGACATTGCCGAACATCGCCAGCCGCAAGACGGCCGCATGCACGTGGTCGTGGAAGGGCGCGACATCGACCTGCGCGTGTCGACGTTGCCCACGGTGCTGGGCGAAAAGGTCGTGCTGCGCGTGCTCGACCGCAGCCGCGTGAATTTCAATCTCGACTTGCTGGGCTTTCCGCCCAACGTGCTGGCCGACGTCAAGCAGATGCTGGCCCGGCCATACGGCCTGTTCCTGGTAACGGGCCCTACCGGCAGCGGCAAGACAACCACGCTTTATTCGGCGCTCGACTTGATCAAATCGGTTTATCGCAACGTCGTGACGGTCGAAGACCCAGTCGAATATCAACTGGAGCTGATCAACCAGGTGCAAGTGGGCGAATCGGCAGCGATGAACTTTGCCGACGCGCTGCGTTCGATTTTGCGGCAAGACCCCGACATTATCATGGTCGGCGAAATCCGCGACGCTGAAACGGCGCAAGTCGCCGTGCAGGCCGCCCTCACGGGGCACCTCGTGTTGAGCACCCTGCACACCAACGACAGTGCGGGGGCGGTCACGCGGCTGGTCGACATGGGGGTGGCATCGTACAAGATCGCCTCGGCCCTGGTGGGAGTGATCGCGCAACGGCTCGTGCGCACCGTCTGCTCGGACTGCGCCACGAGCTACTATCCGCCCACGGAGCTGCTCAGGGCAATCCGCTATGAGGGCGACGCCCGCCGGCAGTTCGTGCGCGGCCTGGGATGTCCCAAGTGCCACGACACCGGCTGCCTGGGCCGCCTGGGCATTTACGAGGTCCTGCGCTGCTCCCCCGAGTTGCGTGAGCTGATCGTCAAGGCACCGGATGCTCAGTCGATACGCAACTGGCACCTCGCTCAGGGCGGCAACACCTTATTGGCCGAAGGCATTCGGCTGGCCGAAAAGGGACGCACCAGCCTCGACGAAGTCGTCCGCGTGGCCTACTTCGAGTAACCGTACTGGAAAGAGGGAATGTCTGTTTTAAGACGAAGAAGCGCAGCGAGCGCCGGCCCACCGGGCAATAGGCGTCAGCGATCAGGCGTCAGGCGCCTTTCTCCCTGACGCCTGATGCCCGACGCCTTCCGTTGGTGGGCCGGCGCTCGCAAGCTCGCTGG
>DASSFG010000476.1:0-4927 GCA_035694685.1 Pirellulales bacterium | reverse complement strand
GGCTCTTTTCTCAGTAACAACCCCCAAATCGTGCTTGATAAGAACGTCAACGGCAACAAAGTCTTCGGCGAAGACGGCATCCCAACCTTCCAACAGATCGGCGGCCTCAACACCTTGACGTCCCTCGCTCCCGCGCCGGTCGATTTCGGCGATCTTTTTCCACTGCCCATCATCTTCGAACATGTCGCCACGTCGTACAGCTCGAACGTCTGGGGCATTGAACTGATGCGCACCGGGTGGCTTTCGAAGAGCCGCCGCGGCGATCGAGGAGATTGGGACTGGATGGCCGGTGCCAGATACATTCGCTTCCGCGACCAATTTACGTTTAGCGGCACCGGAGACGTCATCAGCGGCAACGCGACCATCCTCTCGGGTCCTTCGGGGGCCACGACGACCGGCCCGTACGTTTCGACCGCGGGCTTGCTCGCCGACACGCAATTCGCCCAAACGGCCGCAAACTACATGGTCGGCCCTCAGGTCGGGCTGCGCTGGACGAAACAGCGTGGACGTTTGTCCTGGAATACTGAGGCCCGCTTCATGGCTGCTGGCAACTTCCAGACCATACGCCAGGTAGGCTCAGTTGCGCAGCAAACAGACATTAATGCCGCGCACTACACCCACTTGCCGATCGTAAACAACTTTACGCAACTCACGATGTCGAGCTCTGGAGGCAGCACCAACAACGTGCTCGCCCCAGTGCAAGTCGACACGCCGTTTTTGCATCCGGCTACCGTCTACCACGTCAGTCACCCGATCGCTTTTTCGCCGATCGGTGAGTTCCGGTTCGACATGCGGTACCAGATCTTCCGCAACATTCAGGCCACGGTGGGTTGGACAGGTATGGTTCTTGGCGGCATCGCCCGCTCGACAAACATGGTCAGTTACACGCTGCCTGACATGGGAATCGTGCCCGGCCGAAACCAACAAGTCATGTTCATCCAAGGTCTGAACTTCGGCTTTACCGTCAATCGCTAATCGCTCTTGACCGGCAGTAAGCAGGCGGCTACAGTCCGCATCCCTTCCTTTCCGTTTGCACTTCCTGCTTACCGCCGTGCCCTTGGCCCGACTTTGCACGCGTCTTTTCCAGCGCGTCGCCTGAGAAGCCAGGGGCACGCCGACTGGAGCGCGCTAAAGCATGACGCCAAGTTGGTCCTGGCTGTCTGGGAACACCTTCCGTTCCGATCGACGCCTGTTTTTGCGATTGGCCGCCGGAGTGACCGGCGCCGGCCTGGCGGCCGGTGGCTGCGCCGCCTTGCCACCGATTTTTCGCTCTCAGAGTCCCGAGGACGCCGAAGACCCAATCATCGCCGGCATCAAGCTGATTGGCGACTATGCCTTGGCCGTGGGCGGCTATCCGCTGTCGATCGAGGCCGTCGGCCTGGTGACGGGCCTGCCCGGAACCGGCAGCGATCCGCCGAACTCGCCCTATCGCGCCGCACTGTTGGAAGAGATGGAGAAACGCGGCGTCGTCTATCCCAACCAGGTGTTGGCCTCCAAAGACACCGAAATGGTCGTCGTGCGGGGCTATTTGCGGCCCGGCATTCAGAAGGGCGATCGCTTCGACATCGAGCTGCGGGTGCCGTTGCACAGTGATTGCCAGAGTCTGCGCGGCGGCTGGCTCATGGAAACTCGCTTGCGCCAATATGCCGACATCAAGTCGCAAGTGCTCGAAGGCAAAGTTATGGCACTCGCTCAGGGAGCGGTGCTCGTCGATCCTTCGGCCGACGGCGAGCGCGACCGCCTGAAATTGACGCGCGGCCGCGTGCTGGGCGGGGGCATCGCCGCCGAATCGCGCAAGCTCGGCCTGGCCATTCGGCCAGAGCACCAGAACGTGATGAACAGCGCCCAGATCGGCAATGCGATCAATCAACGGTTTCATACGTTCGAGGGCGGCATCAAGCATGGCGTGGCCACGCCCGAAACCGACAAGTACATCGAGCTGGTCGTCCACCCGCGGTATAAAGACAATGCCGAGCGTTACATGCGCGTCGTGCGCGCTTTGCCGATCAAAGAAAACCCGTCGCAGGCCGTAGCGCGGCTGGCGCTCTTGGAGCGGCAATTGCTCGACCCCATTACCGCGGCGACGGCTGCCATCAAGCTCGAAGCCCTGGGCAAAGAAAGCGCCAAGGCGCTGGCCAAAGGAGCGGCGGCGTCCGACCCCGAAGTACGTTTCTACGCCGCTGAGGCGCTGGCTTACCTCGACGACGGCAACGCCGTAGCGCCGCTTGCCGAAGCCGCCTTGCACCCTGCCTTTCGCGCTTATGCCTTGACGGCCCTGAGCGCCATGGACGACTACGCCGCCGGCGAGGCGCTGCGCGAGTTGCTCGACCAGGAAAGCGCCGAGACGCGCTACGGCGCCTTCCGCGCCCTGTGGGCCATGAACGAACACGATCCGCTGATTCGTGGCGAAAACATGAATGGCGAATTCAGCTATCATCTGCTCGAGACCAAGGCCAGGCCGATGGTACACGTCACGCGCAGCTTCCGGGCCGAAGTGGTGCTGTTTGGCCCCGACCAGCGATTGCTCACGCCCTTGATGCTCGAGGCGGGCCAAGACATCCAAGTCTTTTCCAAACGCGACGACGAGATTACCGTCAGCCGCATCTCGGTCGACGACGAGCAGAAACGCGTCGTCTCCACCAGGCTCGATGACGTGATCCGGGCGGTCGTGGCTTTGGGAGGCAACTATCCTGACGTGGTGCAAATGCTCCAGCAAGCCAAAGCGCGGCAGAATCTCGAAAGCCGTTTTGAGATCGACGCCTTGCCGGCCAGCGGCCGGACCTACGACCGAAAGTCGGACGACGAGGACAAGGACGAACGACAGTTTACGATCGCCAATCCCTTGCCTGGTCTGTTTGCCCGTCCCGGCAAAGACGACGACGACCGCCGCAAAAAGAAATCGTCGCATCACGACGACGGCGACGACACCCCTTCGCTGTTCGACAAGCTGACTGACCTCTTCTAACCGTCGGGTCGCATTCGAAAAGCCAGGTACGTAGTCGTAGGGTGGGACGAGCGAAGCGAGTCCCACCTAACAATGATGGTGGGGCTCGCGTCGCTCGTCCCACCCTACACCATACTCGCCACCATCCATCAATCCGCGCCTGACATAGCAGCAGGTAGGTTATTTCAGCGGCTTACGTCCCTGCTGTTTTTCCCGGCAATGGGATGCCCATTTCGCGCATCAGCAACTGCATGTCCTCCCACACGTCTTTCTTGGCGGCGGGGTTGCGCAGCAGGTAGGCGGGATGATAGGTGCAAAGCACCCGGCTGCCGCGATAATTGAAGAAACGCTTGCGCAGTTTGCTCATCGACGACTCGGTGCCCAGCAGCGCCTGGGCCGCCACCAGCCCCAGGCAGCAGATAAACTCCGGCTGAATGATGTCTAACTGCCGATTGAGGAATTCGCGGCAGTTGGCCACCTCGGTGGGCAACGGATTGCGGTTGCCCGGCGGCCGGCATTTGATCGTGTTGAGAATATAAACGTCCTGCCTTTTGAGCGTGCAGGCTTCAATGATCTTGTTCAGCAATTGGCCCGCACGGCCGACGAACGGCTCGCCCTGCTTGTCTTCGTCGGCGCCTGGCGCCTCTCCCATAAAGCAGAGTCGGGCATTGGGGTCGCCCACCCCAAACACGGTTTGCGTGCGCGTCGTGGCCAGTTCGCGGCAGCGCTCGCAACCGCTCACCTGGCCGCAAATCATGTCGAGCGCATGCTGCCGCTGTTCGGGCGGCAACCTGGGCGCGCCGTCCCAACCTGCCGAAACGAACAGCGAAGCCCCGCTCACCACGGGTTGAGCGGTGCGCGGCGCATCGGGCGGGACGCTCGCTTTTTGCGCCGGTTCCGGCGTAGTTACCATTGGTGATACGGGGCTGCCGGCCTTTTCTTTCACGGACATGGCGGCCATCGGCTCAGAAGCCGGCGGCGAACCTGCCACTGAGGCCGCGACGGCTGGCCGCGGCAACTCGCGAATGCCGGCCCGCTCGAGGCTTTCGAGCCGCTGCACAAGTGACCGGCGAAGCTGTTCGACTGAAAGATGATCGTCCATGGGCCGCTGGTTTCTGAGAAGCAAAAGCACAGTTTAGCGTGACCTACGGAACAAAGGGAAGCGGCGATGGGTCATCGCAGGCGACACGCGTGCCGCAACGCAGCGCGTGAACGAGAACAGAGCACTCTTCCGGTTTTCATTTGAATGGGCGGCAGATGGAATCATCACCGCCAACGAGAAGCGCTTGACCTGTCTGCCTCGATCGTGCAACGTAACATTGTGGGGCAGGTTTGCCCTTCGTCTGTCCGTGCGTCCTGTTCCGGGAGGGGGCCGCGGTCTGTTCCTTGCTCGCCTCCGCTGCCTTAACCGTTACGTCGCATGCCTGACCCAAGCCCCGTCGACTTTCGCGACAAGCAAGTTTTCATGGCCCACGGGGCCGGTGGCGAAGCTTCGCGCCGGCTGGTCGAGGGGCTGTTCCGCCCGCTCTTCTCGAACCCTACGCTCGACGTGTTGTCGGATGCCGCGGTGTTGCCGGGCCTGAGCGACCGCCTGGCGATTACCGTCGATAGCTTCGTGGTCCAGCCGCTCGTGTTTGCGGGCGGCTCGATCGGCGAGCTGGCCATCAACGGCACCGTGAACGACCTGGCCGTTTCAGGCGCCCGGCCGCTGGCCATTGCCGCGGCGTTCATCCTGGAGGCCGGGCTTTCGGCCGACGTGTTGCGCCGCGAGGTGGAGGCCATGGCCGCCGCCGCACGGCGCGTCGGCGTCCACGTGGTCACGGGCGACACGAAAGTGGTCGAGCACGGCAAGGCCGACGGCATGTACATCACGACCACGGGCGTGGGTCTGATCGATGCGCGGGCCAACTTGCAGATTTCGCGCGTCGCTCCGGGCGACAAAGTCTTGCTCTCTGGGCCGATCGGCAGTCATGGCATGGCCAT
>DASSFG010000475.1:0-3481 GCA_035694685.1 Pirellulales bacterium | reverse complement strand
CTGGGGCTGACGCCCCAGGCTACAGCCCTTCGCCGCTACGCGGCTAGGACGCCCTACGCCGGAACAGAACTCGCCTAAGCGCACCAGCGTCGAAGGCATCAATTTCGCGCAGGCCAGTCCCACCCTACGCGATACTCGCCACCATCCGTCAATCCACGGCTGACAGAGCTGGGTTGCTTGAGGGTCGGTCGCCCAACCAAACGTCACGCCGGAATTCGCAACGACCGACACGTCCGCGCGTAGCTCTCATCGAGATCGAGCGGTATGGAAAGTTCGAGCGTCAGCCAGAGCGGCATGACGGGCAAGGCTTTGCCAATGGCCAGCCGCTCAGGCCAGACTTCAATCCGCGGTCGGCGGCGCAAGGTCACCGGGCGGTAGGCCACGGCATACAGCCCGGAGGGCGATTGCCAGAGGGCATGACGGCTTATGACTTCGAGCGCCTTAAATAGCTCGCGGTGCAAATTGGCCGCTCGCGATGTAACGACGTCAACGACGACCACGCTGATACCGTGCTTCAAATAGCCCGCACACTTCGCGGCGAAGGTCCGGCGACTGCCGGCGCGTTGTTTGTTGCTGGGGCTCACCAGTTCGATGGCCGCGCGCAGCTCCGCTCCTCCACCGAGATCCTGAAAAACGCGAATCTCAATGGTGTCGAGCCCCGAATAGTCGGCCTTCACCGCGAAGCGCGGCCTGGTCGGACTCCAGACGGTGGCGGCCCGCTGCGCAGTGGCAACAGCCCCGCCGCCGGATGTCGTAGCTTCTAACGTTGCGACGTCGATTTCCAGTTCCAGCCCCAGGCTGATCTCCGATTCAGCATAGTGATCGTCCGGCAACAGCTCGTTAAGCTGATGTGCGATCACCGTAGCCCAGGAATGATGAAAGCCTTCCCAGCGGCGCGGGCCGTGTAGCGGAGGATGAAAGTGGTCGAGCAAGGGCATAACGGCGAGCCTATCCGGCAGTTAGGGGCGCGCAACAAACAGATGGGGAAGAAGCACAGCTAGCCTTGAGCGGCCGTTCCAGGGTGCCATCGCGGACGTTACCGATGGCCCGCGCCGGGCAGTTAGTATAGTTCGTCATCCAAGCCGCCATTCTAGCTTCGCTCTGCCGCCATTTCACCTTAACCGGAACATCAGGCCCCACCAGAATTCCAGGTACCATTCCAGAGCATCGCGTAGCGGGGTTCGATCATAAATCCAGTCGAGTGGCGCATAAAACCGAGCAAACATTGGCTCCATCCACCCTTTTTGGTCTAGGACGAGAAGGGCGGGGCCCGCGCTAACCACATACAGTATGCACCACGACAACACGAGACCGATCGACGTCGATATTGGCACTCGGCGGGTGTGCCGCAAGAACTTTATCGCCCGCGTTGTATTCCAAATCGGCGCCAGGATGCCCAAGACGAGCACATCGAGCTGAGCCGCCACCCGAGCTAACGCAGCAAGAGCCGCGACCGACAACGTGAGCAGAAAGAGAGCCCGGAGACTAAACTGCCACGATGCACCCTGTTTGGCCGCCTTGTGAATCATTGCTCGGCTTTTGGTGACGGATTCCAAAAAAACGGTTCGCCCAGCTCTTTGCGAAAGCTGCGGCGACCGCTGGTGCTGGGCGCGCCGGGAAGCGATTCGCCGCGGGCCTCGCGATAGCCTTTCTCGATCGAGGCGTCGATCAGATTGTCGGCAAAGTCGAGCATGCAGACGTGCGGCGGCGCAGGCCGCAGGCTGAAGATCACGACCCGCTCCTTCTCCCGCGATCGGGCATCGACAAGCTGCGCCTGATAGTAGAGGTGGTTCAAGGCGCCGGCGGTGTTCTGGAGCAGGTTGCGCCGCTCGCCCCGCTCGCGCGGATCGGCCTCGACCAGGACGATGTGCGTGGCCCCCCAGCGCACCGCCGCTTCGATGGGACTATTATGAACAAATCCTCCGTCCACCAGGTCGACGCTTTCGCCCGGCCGTGGAAAATCGCTCAGGGTACGCGCCGGAAACACGGGAAAGATCGATCCCGAGCCCATCACGACGTCGAGCAGCAGCTCGGGCCGTTCGGCCAGCGCAATTCCACGCTCGCCAAAGTCGGCCGAGGGGCTTTGCGACGAGGCCGCGAGGTAGAAATAGAGATCGCTCGGCAGGTCTTCACTCGACCGCTCCAGGCACGAGCCCGTAATCACCAGATCGCGGGCCAAGAGTTTGTGCTCAAAGATTTCGCGGCTGAGCGACTTCAAGCGTTCGTCCGTCGCCGCGCCGTCGGCGTCGGGCAGCGATGCGCCAATCTCGTTGGCGCGGAACTGGGCCAAGTCGTGAAAACTTTCCAGCAGCCGCCGCTCGATGCCTTTTCCATCGGACAGGGTCCGTTCATAGAACAGAATGGTCGCCAGTTGTGCCAGCGGCAAACCGAGCAAGGCGATCGTCAGGCCCCAGGTGGTCGCCCATCTGGGAAGTTCGAGCGTGTTGCCCGAGCGGCTGCGCCGCCATTGCCAGGTGGCCGCGGTCAGGGCGACTGCCAGCAGGCCCCAACCGGCCCCTTCGACACCGAACGTGGCCCATAGCCAGGCGTGGTGCAGGCCATGTGATCGACCGAGTAACGTCCAGGGTTTGAACGGTGCGTAACCGGCTGCGATCTGTAACGCGGCCATGGCCGACAGTGTGACGACGACGAACCATACTCGACGGCGCGGCACCGTAATGGCTTTGCGGGCCACGAACAGCACCACGGCGAGCTCGACGCACACGAACCAGAGTGCCATGTTACCGCGCACCAGTCGCGAGGGCCGCACGATCTCGCGCTGATCGAGCGATCGCCAGGCGCGGCGCAGCTCCGCCTGTCCCTGGGGTGTTTGCGATGCGCCCAGGGCGATCGCCAGCGCGTTGATGGCGCCGCCCGAGGTTCCTGCCACCAGGGCGATTGCCAGCCGGTCGTCGCCGGTTTCACGGCGCAGCTCGCCCAGCTTCTCTTCCAAAGCCGTGACGGCGCCGATCTGGTAAGAACACTTTGCCCCGCCACCGGAAAGGACCAGCGCCAACCGCAACGGCTGGCCCTCCGGCCGCGTCCGGGCGTAATGCATGAGCATCTGAGCGATGCCGTCGAGCGACACGGCTTGCACTTCATCGCTGTCGGCGGGGACGCGCAGATCGTCTGCCCAGCTTAGCAGCGGGCGATAGCGGTCGCGCCAGTCGGCAAACCGCGCGAAGTCGTGCCGGCCTTCGTCATCGACGTGGCTGACAAGCAGCTCGACGACCCGATCGGCGTGCTCAAAGCCGGCGCGGGCCACGACGACGTCGGCGGGCGTCAGCATCGCTTCAAATTGCGGAAACTCGACGCGGCGAAAGGCGGGCAAATCGTCAGCTTGCCGCCACGCGCCGTCCCAGACAAACGCGACTCGCTCGCGGTCGTTTTCGGCCGCCTCCAGCAGCCGTAGCGAGTTGGTGTGCGAGTAACTGTATTCGACCTCGTTGGGCGCCGGATGAATGCCGGCCTGTTTCAAGGC
>DASSFG010000474.1:0-14613 GCA_035694685.1 Pirellulales bacterium | reverse complement strand
GTAGAATTTTGCCCAGCTTCTCCGAACGTCCCAAGTTTCCGCGAAGAGGCTTTGCCTGTCAACTCGCCGGCGCTTCCCAATGGACGTGTGCCACTAGGCAGCCGCGGAAAATAATCTACCCATGTGGCCCAGCCACCCTCGGCAGGGTTCGCGGTCGCCAAAGGCGACCGAGCCACGGCCGAGGGCGGCTGTGCCACATGCGCGACCGCCCGTGCCGTGCGGCAGATTATTTTCCGCGGGCTGCCTTTACGTTGCTTTCTTATCGCCCCGCACCTGCGCGGGCTTCTTAGACTGCGATTGCGTCTCCCGCGCGGCCTCGCAGAACTCAATGTACTTCTTCGCAGGAACTCTGCGGACTGCTTCGGCAATAACGCCCAGGGCCAGGTCGTCGAGCTTTTTGAAGCGAATGCACGCTTTTCCTATGTCGAGCTTCTTGCCGGTCTTGGCCCACGCCTCGCGGAACCAGCTTGCGTGCGGCGTATCGCCGTAGGCGCACATCAGGTACAGCGACATGTAGTTTTTTTGTGAAGCCAGCCCCGCAAACGGCAGCGGTTGCTTGGGGTCGCAGTGATAACCCGCCGGGTAGACGCGGTGCGGCACATAATAACCGATCATGCCGTATTGCATCCCTTCTTCGTAGTCGCGATCGAGATTCTTGAGAATCACCGTGCGGACGGCCTCCAGCGCCGCACGCCGGTCGTCGGTCAGGGAGGCCAAATAGTCAGCCACTGTGGTAGCTTTGCTTTGCATGGATTTGCGAGGTTTTGAAGTAGGCTCTGCATGGATGCCCCTAGCAAGCCTGTTGAAAAACGGGGACTGGGTCCGAGCTGCTCGACTCAATGCCGCGAATAAGCATGTTGCGAGGTGCCTGTCCCCCTTTTTCAACAGGCTGCTAGGGAATTACGGCCCCTTGGTCAAACCGGTCTTGCCCATTTTACACCATAGGCCATACCATGAGGTCCATGAATGAATCGGCAACCTACGAAGACCGCGCTCTGGATCCGGCGGAGGCGCGGCAGTTACTTAAGCAATGGGCGCAGGCCTGCACCCAGGGAAGCAGCCGCGAACGCATTGAGCTGATCGAGCGTTTGCTCGGCAAGAGCACCTGTCGGCGGCTGGGCATTTACCGCATCCCCGACCATTTCATGCTTTCGGTGGTGATTCCCGTTTATAACGAAATTCGCACCATCGAAGAAGTCGTCAATCGCGTGCGCAATTCGGGCGTGCCGGTCCAGATTATCATCGTCGACGACGGCAGCACCGACGGCACCCGCGAGCTGCTCAAGCAGTGGGAAGGGGCGGCTGACCTGACGATCGTGATGCACGAAACGAACCAGGGCAAAGGCTCGGCCTTACGCACCGGCTTCAGCCACGCCAAGGGCGACGTGGTGATCGTGCAGGACGCCGACCTGGAGTACGATCCCGCCGAGTTCGAGAAACTGATTCAGCCCATCATCGAAGACGAGGCCGACGTCGTCTTCGGCAGCCGCTTTGCGGGCGACAACCAGCGCGTGCTCTATTTTTGGCACTCGGTGGGGAACAAGCTGCTGACTTTCGTCTCGAACTGCATGACGAACCTCAACCTGACCGACATGGAGACGTGCTACAAGGCTTTCCGCCGCGACGTCATCCAGCGCATCGGGCCCACGCTGCGCGAACAGCGCTTTGGCATCGAGCCCGAGTTGACGGCCAAGGTGGCCAAGATGCCCGGCGTGCGGATCTACGAGCGTCCGATCAGCTATCGAGGTCGCACCTACGCCGAGGGCAAAAAGATCACCTGGCGCGACGGCTTCCGTGCGCTGTACTGCATCGTGCGGTACTCAGCGTTCGAGCGCTAGGGTCGCCGCAAGAGCGGACCAAGGCCGCGCATCGTTTTTAACGCGGGATGCTCAGCAGGGCTCGCAGGCTCTTGAATATCATCGCGCTTGGCGTTGGGCGGGTAGATGGCGGCGTCGGCGGCGTAGCGGTATTTTGGCTCCAGGACGTACTTAGGCCGGCCACGGTCGATGGCAAGAACCTCGCCCGCCTGCTTATAACCGGCGTCGTACTCGTCTTTCTGATTGAGCGTACGGTTGGCAATCGCCGTTTGCGTATCGGGCGGGATGACGACTTCCAAGTCGGTCCACCAGGCGTTCTGATCGGTCGTGTTTTGCAAATCGACCAGGTACCACGCCTTGACCAGCTCTCGGCCGATGATGGCCACGCGGGCCACACCGGTGCCCATCACGCGCACGCCGGGCAACATCCGTCGCGTATCGTGGGCCACCATCGGCATGATGAATCCGCCCACATAACTCCGCCGGCGACTGCGGCCGGCTGAGCCGAGCCGGCCCCCCACGTAGAGCTTCGCGTAGTCGGTCTCCGGCGCCGGGGGGTAATACGTCGGCTCGGCCGTCGATGCCCGGATCGCCAGGGCCATGTCGGCCGCGTCGGTCATCAATCGCAGGTCGCAGAGACGCTCTTCCTCGGGTATTTGCCGCAGCAGCTCGAACATCGTGCGGTCGACAAAACAGGTGCAGGCTTTGCCGATGTAGGGATCGTCGCCCAGCCGCAGGTCGGGATTGTCTTTGGCAAAGCGGTCGGGGTGTTTTCGATAAAAATCGAAAACGTCCTGCTTCCACGAGACGGCAAAATTATCGGGATTGAATTCCTTGTAGTTCTTGGCGCTCAACGCGTTGCCTTCCGCTCGGTTGTCGAGTACCTCTTTGTTGGCCGCCACGATGACCACCGGGAAAACGGGCTTCAGCCGGCTGCGGCGCACCACGTCCTCCACCTTGGCAGCGTCTCGCCAGTTTTCCACACCCAAGGCAAAGGCGATGTATTCCTTCAGTCCTTCGGGCGAGACTTCGGTCGGGCGATTGGTCGCCAGACGGGCAAATTTGCCCATCGCGTTTTCACTCTTCCGCACGGCTTCGATGTCGGCGTGCTGGATTCGATAAGCGGCATAATCGACGCTGGCTTTCGTAAAGCCGTGGCAGGAGAAATAAATGGCAAAGATCGAGCCCGAGCTGTTTCCGGTAATAACGACCTTGCGCTGGGCCAACGCGGGCAAATAGTCGAAGGCGTGCTTGAGCACGCCTGCATCGTACGACATGCTCGATCCTTTGCCCTGAAAGCAGAACAGCAGCTCCATATTCTGCAATTTCGCGCGCAGATCGGCACTGGGAGCTTGGGCCTGGGCGACGGTGGCGCAGGCAGCCAATAGCCAGCCCGCCAGGCCGGCACGAAAGCAAGAGGCAAGCCGGCCTCGCTCAATCACGCCGCACTCCTTTTTCCAGGTCGAGAACCAGGGTGAGCCAGCCGTCGATCAGCTTAAGCTGGTGTAGCCGTAGCTTATCGGGCTTGAAAAAAGCTTGCAGTGACTCCATGTTGCCCGGGTCGGCCTCGGGTACCAGGAACCGCGACAAGATCTCTTGCAGTTTTTCGATTTCCGGAGTATCGGCCGGCTCGATTTTAATGGGCGAGTTGCGAACGATCTTGGTTCCCTCGGGCCCGGTTCGCGGAATGTACGACGTGCTCACGGTATATAGACCACGACCGACCAGATGATCATCGGCGATCTCTACGAGCCGCAATTTGACGAACACCTGGCCATCGCGAAAGCGAACGTCGAGCGGATTCTCCTCGGCGAAGGTAATGGTGGCCGGAATGCGTCCCGCGATCTGCTCATCGCCGATTGGCACGAGACCCAGCGTGGAATAAACCAGCTCGCGAAAGTCGGCATCGTTGACCGTTTCGCCCACGACGAACTGTTGTGCATTGTTGATCGCCGATTCATGCGCCTGGAACAGCACCGCGTGATTGCCCGGAGCAAACTCGGGCGGGCCTGCCGGAGCGCCGAATTGCCTGTCGCCGGCGTAGCGGCCGAGCCATTCCAGGTACTCCGTGGTGGTCCGCAGCCGGAGTCGCGATTCCGGCTCCGGACCCAGTGCGGCAAACAAGCCAAAGGAATCGATGGTCTGGTTCCCCTCTTTGACCATGCGAGCGCTTTCTGTTTTCAGCCGCTCTTCCACCTGTCGGCGAGTGCGTTGGGCCGCCTTGCAGTCGTTTTCGGCTTGTTGGTGGCTGACTACTTTAGCAGCGATGTGGTTCATCAGTGGCCGCAGCCAGCGACAGTTCGTCTGCACATTCACGGTGTTGCCGGTGGTGCGATGGCTGACCCGCGATTGCGGAGTGCCCACACGAAATCCGCTCGTGGTGAGATACACCGGCTGGCTGGCATGGATGTTCGTTTGGCCGCGGCCCCGTACCGTGGCTTTGCCTTTGTAAGCCGAGATGTTCGATTTGCCGAGGCCCTCGAAGCTTACGTGGATGACGCCTTGCGATTCGTGCGGCACGAGCACCGACGACAGTTTGCCATTGAGCGTGCCACGCACGATCACGCGAGCTCCCTCGTTCATTTCGTTGCTCGTCACCGGCTCGGTAATCGGCTGCGCGAGGACGCGATTCAGGAATGAGTCGGAGAAGCGCATGCGGTGGTTGGTGTGAACCGTTTGCTTATGTACTTTGACCAGTAATTCCATAATCTGGCCATGGTCCCACAACCATAGGAAAGGCCCGCTGACTTGTTGAACGTGGTCGTCGGAACGGTCGGCGGCGTAACGCCTCAAAGCCTGTTCCAGTAGGTCGATCTGCTGAGCGGTTTGCTGCGGCAAGTCGTCGGTTTGCGAAGCGCGTAGCAGACGGAGATACTTCTCGACCGTGCTGCGCACGCGGTCGAACTCCACGCCTTTCGTGCCCGGCCGATTGCGGTGCAATGCCTTGTCGGCACGTTCGAGAACGGCTGCATCGGTCCCTTCGTTTTGCAGTGCCTCCAGGAGCTCTGGAAGTTGCAGTTGTTCGGCCGCGATTTTCCCGTCGGGCGCATCGGCCAGGCGGGCTGCTAGTCGCTCGCAGGCAGCCAAGGCTGCGGATTTCGCCCCACTTAGCTCCACCTCGGTCGGCAGGTGACACTCTGCACGCGCATCGCGAATCGCCCGCAGCAGTTGGGTCAGCTCTGCGGCAGGCGTTTCGGCGCCGGAAGCGCTCCTGGCCCCGACCGCGACGGTCGCCATGACCATATAAAGGACCATCGACCGCATACGCTTAACCTGGACGTCTGTAATACCGAAGCCGAAGGCATCCACCTGGAACGTGCCACGCCGGTGAATGCCGAATAGCGAGAATATCGTGTGTGTGGCAGCGTTTCTGCACTGGAGAGTGGATTTTTGACGGTCGTAACGGTAAGCTCAGTTGTGTGGCAGGCGCTAGGACAGCAAATGGCTGGCTAGGGTTGATCTGATCGATTCGCCTAGCCTGACGCAAACAAATTTCCAGCCCGGAAAGGCCCCCATGCGACGGCAGCTCGACCGAATTGTATTCAGCTCTTTTATTGCACTTTTTTTCGCGGCCGTGGCGGTCGCGATCGAGCCGGAGAAGATCAGGCCGGAGAAATCATCGCCGGCGCCAAGCCCCAAGTCTGCTGAAGAGGGAACCGAGGGGGTGCCACCCGAAGCCGGCTTGTTCTTCCGTGGACCGTTGGCGAGTTGGCGAACTCAGACCCTGGGCGGCGTGCAGCTTTGGGCCGACGAGTTGTGTTTCGGCCATTGGCGCATCCAGCGCAACGTGCTCACGGGCCATTGCCGTTTGCTCGACGGAAACGACAAACGCTATGCGCGCGGCTCCTTCGATTACTGCCAGCAGAAGCTGGACGAAATCAAGCGCGAGCGGCATTTGCCTGCCATGAAAGGTCGGGCCGTGGTGATGGTACACGGTCTGGCGGGCTGGCGCCGCACGATGCAGCCGCTGGCCGACTATCTGGAAAAGAACGGCCCCTTCACCGTTTTCAACGTGGCCGTGCCCAGCACGCGCGGCGACCTTGCGGAGCATGCTCGCACGTTGGGCCTGGTGATGAAGCACTTGGAGGGCGTCGAAGAAATCAACTTCGTCGGGCACAGCCTGGGCAATCTGATCATTCGCCGCTGGCTCTACGACAACACCGATCCGGCGACCGGCCGCGTGTCTGAGGCGCGGATCAAGCGATTCGTGATGCTTGCGCCGCCAAATCACGGCGCTTCCGCTGCGCTGATGTTGGAAGATCACGAGCTGATCGCCATGTTGCTGGGCAGTTCGGCGAGCGAACTGGGGGCGGGCTGGCCCGAGGTGGAAAAGACGCTCGCCGTGCCCCCCTGTGAATTCGGCATCATTGCCGGCGGCCGGGGCAAAGATCGCGGCTACAATCCGCTCATGGAAGGCGACAACGACGGACTGCTGCAGGTCGAAACGACCAAGCTCGTCGGGGCCCGCGACTTCATTCTGGTGCCGGCCATGCACCAGTTCACCATGTTCAACGACGATGCCAAGCGATACACGTTGAACTTCCTGCTGCACGGCTACTTCGTTGCCGCAGACGACCGCCACCCGATTGAGAGATCAGTCGGAACGGACGAGAAATAACTCCCGTAATTGGCAAGCGGGAGCTGGTAGGGTGGGAGTAAAATGCGCGAAATCAGCGTACCACTCGATCCGACGTTGTTGCTGATTTTGATGCGAGCGATGTATCAGTCGCGTAGCGACGAAAGAGTGTAGCCGTGGGCGCAAGCCCACGGTGGACGTCATCAAGATCTGCCAAAGCCGCGTAGCGGCGACAGGTTGGTCTGGATATCTGTCGCCGCTACGCGGCTTTGTATCTCGTCGGCATCGGTCCCGTGGGCCCACGGCTAAAGTCTGCCGCCGCTACGCGGCTGACGCACAGAAGCTTGTTCCTCGACAATGCGGCGGAGCGGAACAAAAGCAGCGTAATCGGACTAAAGGCGAAAAAAATGGTCCCATTTGCGCAGACCAGGGCGGGACGAGCGAAGCGAGTCCCACCATAGTCAAAAACGGTGGGACTCGCTTCGCTCGTGCCACCCTCGCGCGACGACACTACTTAGGTGGCCAAGATCGTGGTATCTTCCGGCGAATGCTATCCAGGAAGATGCAACCTCTATGAGCAGTTCTGCGCACGTTCGCCCGCCGGTTAAGGCCAGCAGTTGGTGGCTGGTGCTGGGCCTGGTGGGGCTCGATTATTTCAGCACGCTCGCCTATCTGCCGTCTATCATCGCGGAAGCCGGCCCGCTGGCGCCGCTGGCGGCGGCCTTCATGGTGCTGGTGACCCTGGCGCTCGTGCTGCCTGTGTATGCTTACGTCGTGGGCCGTTCGCCCGATGGACAAGGCGCCACCGGCTTGCTCGAACGCATTTTGCCAGGCTGGGGTGGCAAGCTGGTGGTGCTCGTGCTGATGGGCTTCGTTGCCGCCGACTTCGTGCTCACGCGCAGCTTGTCGCTGGCCGACGCCTCGACGCACGTACTGGCCAATCCGCACTGGAACGAAGTCGTCCAACACTGGATGCCCGGTGACGAGCGCGTGAGCCAATGGCTCGGCCCGCGTCTTTGGCCGCACGTCTCCCACTACTGGACGCGGCAAATCGGGCTCACGCTCGTCCTATCCATGTTGTCGTTCGGCTTCCTCTGGCTGCTGCAGGGCGGCTTCACTCGCAACATTTTGCGGCTGGCGCTGGTGGTCGTCGTGGCCTATCTGGTTGTCTCGGGCATCGTCGTCGCCAGCGGCCTGGCCTACATTTCCGACCATCGCGAACTGATCGATCAGTGGTGGCAGCAGGTGCGAGAACATGGAGGAATCTTTCGCAAAGGCGAGGGCGTGCATTCCGTCGTCTGGCAGTTGTTGAGATTGGTCGTGGTGGCGTTTCCCAATATGGCCCTGGCCATTAGCGGCTTCGAGCTGAGCATGACCGCGGCGCCGCTGATCAAAGGCAGTCCGCACGACACACCTGACGATCGTCGCGGACGCGTCCGCAACACGCGCAAACTGATGCTGGTCGCCGCGCTCTTGATGGGCGTGCTTATTCCCGCGTCGGTTTTCGTCACCACGCTGCTGGTGCCCAGGGGAACCGAAGGATTCATTGCGCCGGCGGAACATCGCACACTTGCCTACCTGGCCCACGGGGGCGAAACCGCCGCCGGCGGGTCGTTCGCCGAGATCAATCGTTGGTCGGGCAAGACGTTCGGCAGCATCTACGACGCCCTGGCGGTGCTGGTGCTTTGTCTGGCCGGCGCCAGCAGCATCATTGCCCTGCGCGATCTCGTGCCCGCCAGCTTGCACCGGGCCGGCATGGAGCTCGATTGGGCACATCGCCACGGACTGATGATGCACCTGTTCAACGGCATCATCCTGACGGTGACCGTGGTCTTTCACGCCAGTGTCGGCGACCAGCAGGTGGCCTACGCCACGAGCGTGCTGGCCTTGCTGGCGGGGGCCGCCTTGGCGGCACTGGTTGATCTCTCGCGGCGTTGGCGGTCGTCGCCTTGGCGGCCGATCGTGGCGGCGCCCTTTGCTTTCTGCTGTGCCTTCTTTAGCACCATGCTGCTGTTGGCGATCATCGACAAGCGATCGGGCCTGGTGATCGCACTTTCGTTCGTAGCCACGATTCTGGTCAGCTCCAGCGTATCACGATGGTTGCGCAGCACCGAGCTGCGCTTCCGGGGATTTTCCTTTGCCGACGAAGGGTCGCGGCGACGTTGGGAAGAAATTCGCGGGCTGGAGTTTCAGGTGCTTGTGCCACACCGCCCGGGCCAGTTTTCGCTGACCGAAAAGAACATTGACGTCCGAACAAAGCATCGACTGCCCCGTGATGCCTACTTGGTGTTCATCCAGGTCTTCGTCGGCGACCCGAGCGAGTTCCATCAGCAGCCGTTGATGCACGTTGAACACGAAGGCGAGTTGGAGGTGATTCGCGTGCGGCATGCCGTGTCGGTGTCGCATGTGATTGCCGCGATCGGGCTGGAGTTTTGTCGTGTCGGCTCACCGCCGGAGATCATTTTCGGCTGGTCGCACGAGACGCCGCTGGCGGCCAACCTGAACTTTCTGCTGTGGGGCGAAGGAAACGTGCCTTGGATGGTTCAGGAGTTGGTCCGCCGCGCCCAGCCCGACCCCGCGCGACGGCCGAGGATTGTCGTCGGTTAAGGCCGGTCTTGTGGGCCGCTCGCGTAATCGGAGGATGGCCTTCCCAGGCCGTCATCGTTTGAGGTGACGGGCTAGGAAGCCCATCCTCCGAACGAGCACCCGTCCTTGCCAACCGCATTCCTGCACCGGCCAATTCGGGCCTATCGCATGTAGCCCGGCGGCTGGCTATGATTTGAACATCATGCCGATCGACCTGGTTTGCAATTCCTGTTCGCGAATGGTCCGCGCGCCTGACGATGCGGCGGGTAAGCAGGTGCGCTGCCCGCACTGTCAGGCGATCAACGAAGTCCCACAGCCGGCGGAGGTCATTGGAGACAATCCTTTCGCTGCCGGCACGGGCCCTTCGAGCAATCCCTTTGCGCCTCCTCCACCTCAGCCCATGCACGATTTGGGCGAAGACGCCGCGGTGCGCATGCTGCTGCCGGTGGGCCGTTCGGGCTGGGCGATTGCCGCGGGTTACGCCGGCTTGTTCGCAGTGGTCTGCTTTCCCGCACCGCTGGCAATTCTTTTGGGAGCGATTGCCATCGTTCACTTGCGCCGCAACCCCAAGCTGCACGGTTGGGGACGCGCTATCTTCGGCCTGGTGATGGGAATCGTCGGCACGGTGGGCCTGGTCGGCATGCTGATCTCACTGGCGACGGGCCGCTAGGCGTTCGGTTCAGCGCGGGAGAATTACGTCTTTGCCGACATAGGGCCGCAACACCCGGGGAATGCGCACCGAACCGTCGGCCTGCTGATGGTTCTCCAACAGGGCAATCAGGCCGCGGCTGATGGCAATGGCCGTGCCATTGAGCGTGTGGACGAACGAAGTTCCTTTCTCGCCCTTCTGCCGAAAGCGGATGTCGAGACGACGCGCCTGGTAGTCGGTACAATTGGAGGTGCTGGTCACTTCGCCGAATTCGCCCTGCTCGCCGCGGCCGGGCATCCAAGCCTCCAAGTCGAATTTGCGATACGCCGGTCCACCCAAGTCGCCCGTGGCCGTGTCGATGACTCGATACGGCACTTCCAGGCCATCGAACAGCCGGCCTTCGAGTTCGCAAAAATAGCCGAGCATGGCCTCACTTTGCTCCGGCGCGGTAAACGCAAACATTTCGACCTTGGTGAATTGGTGTACGCGGTACAAGCCGCGGGTGGCGCGGCCGTGAGCGCCCGCTTCAGTGCGATAGCAGTGGCTGATGCCGCAGAGCTTCACCGGCAACTGCTCGGCTTCCAGGATGGTGTCGGAAAGCAAGCCTCCGAGCGTGATCTCAGCCGTGGCCACCAGGCTCAGATCGCTATCGGCGACGCTGTAAATCTGCGTCTCCGGCCCGCGCGGTATGTAGCCGATGCCTTGCAAAATTTCATTACGGGCCAGGTCGGGCGTAATCGTCGGCGTGAAACCCTCGGCCAGGAGCACGTCGAGCGCGTATCGCTGCAGCGCGAGTTCGAGCAGCACGGCGTCGTTCTTCAAAAAGTAAAAGCCGTGGCCGGTTACTTTGGCGCCGCCTTCAAAATCCATCAGGCCGAGCCGCTCGCCCAGCTCGACGTGGTCGAGCGGCCGGAAGTCGAATTTCGGCAAAGGCGTTTTGCCGCGTTTCAACTCGACGCTGGCCTCATCGCCAAAACCGACCGGCGCCTGCGGGTGCGACATGTTTGGAATGCCGCGTTGCAAGACGTCGAGCTCGGCGACGATGGCGTCGAGCGCCGTCTGTACGGCGGCCGTCGTCTCGCGCAGTTCGCGGCCCTCGTTCTTGCGGGCTTCGCGTTCGGCCGGGTCTTTGGCCTTGCCGATCGACTTCGAGACCTCGTTGGCGCGGCGGTTCAGTTCATCGACCTCACCCTGCTTATCGCGCCTTTGTGCATCGAGCCCCACCAGCCGATCGACATCGGCTTTTACGCCTCGCCGCTGGCAATTTTCTTTGACCGCCTCGGCGTTATCGACAATGAATTTGCGATCGAGCATCTCAAATCGTCCTTGCTATTCGCTGCCGGCCGGCAATCGCCCTCATCGAGCGCACGATGAATCTCGACGTTCGACAGGATCATTGTTGCAGCTACACCGCGCTAGGAGACCGTTCCAGTTGTGTGCTGCGCACGGTAACCGTCTGTCCGCTTTCGAACGTTTGGCTGGGCAAGTAGACCAGATGGTAGCCGTTTTGAGCTTCGAGTACTTCCACGCGCAGGGAACCCTCCTCCCACTCATCGCCCAAGGCACCGCGGCTGCGAACATCCTGGATCGGGGCAAAAAGGGAAAACTCCTTTCCGCTGGAATTCTTGCCCCGAACCGCCGCCTCGGTGCTAAACTGGCCAGTGCTCACTTCGCACAGTAGCCATGCCTCCATAGCGTCTCTCCCTCGAAAAATGTGGTGACCGGGTTCCAGTCTATCGTTTTAAAGTACATAACAAAAGCCGTCAGCGGAGAACGATTAATTGGCCTAATTGCCGTCGTTCATTGCTTCACCGGCTGGCCCAGCTCTTCCCATAAACGCGCACTCGCCTTGATTCCTCGATGAAAATCCACCAGCCGGAACTTTTCATTGGGGCTGTGCGTGTTGTCGTCGTTGAGCCCCCAGCCTAGCAGCAACGTATCGACGCCGAGTTGCTGGCGGAAGGTGGAGACGACCGGTATCGAGCCTCCTTCGCGGATGTAAACCGGGGCGCGGCCAAAGCCATGCTCGATCGCCCGTGCGGCCGCTTGAACATACGGGCTGTCGAGCGGCACCACGACGCCCGGCGCTCCGTGATAGGCCAGCAGCTCCATCTTGATGCCCGGCGGCAGCAGCCGTCTGAGCATCGACTCAAGGGCAGCGTGGATTTTCTTGGGATCCTGCCTAGGCACGAGGCGGAAGCTGAACTTGGCGCCCGCCCGAGCGGGCAGCACCGTTTTCGATCCTTCGCCTTGATACCCACTCCAAAGACCGTTGATGTCGAAGGTGGGGCGTGCCCAACGGCGCTCGAGCGTGCTATAGCCCATCTCGCCGGCCACGGCATCGATGCCCAACTCGCGGCAGAACTCGTCGTCGCTGAAATCGAGCTCGGCAAACTGCCGGCGTTCGACGGCGGTGAGCGGCTCGACGTCGTCGTAAAAGCCCGGCACCTGAATTTGCCCTTGGCCGTTGATTAACGCCGAGAGCATTTGCGTCAGGGCGATGGCGGGATTCATCACACCGCCGCCAAATTCGCCAGAGTGCAGATCCTGTTTCGAGCCAGAAAGGAGAAGTTCGAAGTAAGCGATGCCGCGGAGCCCATAGGTAATGGCCGGTTGATCTGGCGCAAATTGGCTCATGTCGCTGATCACGATCACATCACAATGCAATCGCTCACGGTTGTTGGGAACGAACTCCCTTAAATGCTTGCTCCCAATCTCCTCTTCGCCCTCAATGATGAATTTGACGTTGATGGGGATCCGCCCTTCGCTATGCAGCCAAGCCTGCGCGCTTTTGACGTGGGTGAGCATCTGCCCCTTGTCGTCTGTTGCGCCTCGGGCGTAAAGGTTGCCATTCCGACGGGTCGGCTCGAAGGGCGGAGAGAGCCATTCATCGAGCGGGTCTGGGGGCTGCACGTCATAATGACCGTAGACGAGTGCCGTCGGCGCGCCGCGAGCGCCGAGCCATTCGGCATAAACAATCGGATGCCCCGGTGTCTCGCAGAGTTCAACATTCATTTCCAGCCCACGAAACTGGGCCGCAACCCACTCGGCCGCCCGTCGCACGTCGGATCGATGACGGGCATCGGCACTTACGCTGGCAATCCGCAAGAGTTCGCACAAATCGTCTTCGAATTCGGCGGCGTGTTCCTGGATGTAGCGATCTAGGCGATTCATGACTTGGTTTTCCATAGGGCAGTCCCGTGCGAGCTACTCTCAATGATCGACCTCACAGGGCGGCGTTTTTTCTGCGTCAATCTATTGCACTTCACTTGTCCGCCGACTACCGCCGACAGTTCTCATTAAGCTCGTTCCAAAACGACCTCAGAGTCTCGATGAGGCTTTTATTGTACGTCACGAACCCGTGTTCAGAAAAATTGTCGCCAAAACACTGAACGGAAAATACGGCCATCGTATTGTCGGCGATCCACAAGAAGAGAGGCATCGGCACATCGTGGATGCGACCGAAGTTTTCCTTCTGGATCTTGCCGTAGATTTGCTCGAACTCGCGTTCGCCGAACGTTTTCATACAATCGAAAAACCTTTGCGGCGTTTCGCGAATCTCTTCCAGTGTGGGGACGTGGATACCAGTGTCACGGCAAAACTCTGCGAACTTGTCCAGAGCCTTTTTGAATTGTGGCTCACGACCTTCTTTCCACGGGCGGACGTTACTCTCGGGATTGCCGAACTGCGCCGTCACGTGTTTTTGCGGATCGGCGAGCACGAGCATACGTAAATGCGGCTCGGGATGATGAGAATCGAGTATTGTTCGGATGAGCTCGCGGTATTCGCGGTATCGCTTGTTCGCTGAAAAGGCTCCGTAATCCGCATAATCGCATGCTATCCAAAGCTCCTTTTTTGCCTTCGCCAAGCAATTGCAAATGTCACCCATAAAGGCTGGAAATTTTCCGATGTACTCGGCTCCAAACCCTTCATCTAGCAGCGCATCGATGTCGTTCTTGATGCGCGTCAGAACCTCGTATGAATAACGCGTCTTTCGCCTTCGGCGCAGCCTCCGTCGAGAGTGTATGGCACTGAGATCGGCGTCTAAGTCGGGCCACCACTTCCTAAATCGCCTCTCGAACGAATCGAGGTCGGTCTCAATATCGCAGGCGGCCTCCAAAGAGCGCAGAAGCCTGCGCGTCCCATCCTCGTTCGCTTCGCAGGCGTTAAACTGAGAAAGCGGGCTTATCAGCCGCGACGCTGACATCCCGAAAAGATACGGACATACATACGACTGGCTTACAAGCTTTCCGAGCGCTCCGGCTTCAAAATTTAGCCATGGTGCCCTCTGGTTGCGGTCGGTGACGCAAAGAATACCGGCGGAACATTGCTCCAATCGGTCGGTAAGGTTGGCAAGCCAACGCTGCCCCGGCAGTATTTCATCTGACATGAAGATGTCCACTTTGCTCCCGAGCACGCACGGGAGCCAACGGTGCAACGCGCGTGCGACCTCGAGACTCGTATCGTCTTGGCTGGACCAACTGATGAAAACACTCATAACGTGCCTCGAGCATGCCAACTATTTTCGTGCCGCACGGCCACGGGTGGTCCGATTACGGGCTTTTACTATAATATCTCTCAGCAGATTCGACCATGCTTGACATTGAGAAGGACCGCCATGCCGGACGCGGCCATTGCTGAGCCCGGAGTGATCGACGTCGCTCCCGCCAAAAAAGAGGAAACTCGCCGCAAGCCGAAGCGGCAGCCGCGCTACAACGTCGTCCTGTGGAACGACGACGATCATACCTACCTCTACGTCGTTGTGATGATGAAGGAACTGTTCGGCCATGTGTTCGAGAAGGGGTATCAGATTGCCAAAGAGGTCGACACTCACGGCCGGGCGATCGTACTCACCACGACCAAAGAGCACGCCGAACTCAAGCGCGACCAGATTCACGCCTATGGCAAAGACGCGCTGATCGACGGCTGCGAAGGCTCCATGTGGTCGACGATCGAACCGGCCGAGGGATAGGCTCGATCGTTTA
>DASSFG010000473.1:0-15246 GCA_035694685.1 Pirellulales bacterium | reverse complement strand
ATCCCGGCGACGGCCGCCTGATCGAGGGCGAACAGATGAAGCGGCTCTGCACGATTCTTGCGGCGATGGAGGACTCGATCATCGCACTGGAGCGGCGCGGCATCAGCCTGCGGCAGCATGCCGTTCGGCAAGATCCGGTCTCCAAGCGTTTGCCGGTGTATCACGTGTTCGTGGGCACGCAGGAGCGTTGGTTCAGTTCGCGTGAAGAGCTCGACCAGTTCGTCACCGAGCAAGAAGCGAAGACGGGCAGCGAGCTGGCGGTAACCGACCATCCGGCCGGCGCTCAGGGCACGAACGGCCACGCGGCGGAGCGACTGGCGATCGTCGAGCTGCACGAAGTCCGTTCGCTCAACAACCAGTTGTCCGAGCTGGCCAAGATGGGTTTTGACATTCAAGCTCTGATACCTCAACAGCGCACCGGCCTGCAAGAGCCGCGTTACAAGCTCCGCCGCGGCGACAGCGAGATCGCGCTCGAAGACTTGCGTGGCCTCTTGGCGGCCGTTCGTTCCGCCGGAGAAAAAGGATTGCAAATCACGCGTTTCAAAGGTCTGGGAGAAATGGACGCCGAAGAGTTGCGCGACACGACCTTGCACCCCGACTTCCGCACGATGTCTCAAGTGCGCATGGAAGACGCCAGCGCCGCCGACGATCTCTTCAGGATCCTCATGGGCGACAAAGTCGAGCCCCGCCGCGAGTTCATTGAAAAGCACGCTCTAGAAGTGCGAAATTTGGATGTGTAACCAATTTCCAAATAAGCTGAACACAAGTTAAAATCGTTTAACCGGGAGCCAGCGGCGACCGCGGACGCCGCCGCGGAGCGTGCATCGCAGCGCTGTGTTTGGGGCGAAATGGCAAGATCTAGCGACGACGACAGGTGTGCAATGACGACAAAACAGGCTGTAATCGACATGATCCAGCGGCTGCCGGAGGATGTAACGGTCACCGACATCATGGCCGAACTCTATTTTCGGCAAAAGGTTGACGAGGGTTTGCGCCAGCTCGATGCGGGCGAAGGGATTGACCACGACGAGGCGAAAAAGCGTTTGAGCAGATGGCTAAGCTAGTCTGGTCGCCCCGAGCGCTTCAAGATCTTGATGGCATCTGTCGCTATATCGAACAGGATTCCGCCGATTACGCTCGTCTGTTTGGCGAGCGCCTGATCGCGATGATTGAGAGCATTCCCCAACACCCGTACTGGGGCTCGGTCGTGCCCGAGTATGGTCGAGAGGATCTTCGCGAACGCCGTTTTCAAAGCTACCGAGTGGTTTACCGGGTTGCAACTGGCCGAATCGACGTGATCAGCATTACGCATGGGGCGCGGCTGCTTCCGCCCGCGAGCGATTGACGCGCCAAATGTCTTGTGTAAACTGCGCCGCAACGTGTCGTTGACCGAGCATGAGCGAAAATCCCTACCAATCTTCAAGCGATGGCGCGGTGGCGCGGTGGTTCCGACCCTGGCGTGTGGCCTTCGTCGTGGTGATTTTTCTGGCGGTGATTATCGGCGCAGTGGGCTGGCAAGCGGCACGTGAAAAAGTTGCCCGCGAACGCGCGGCAGGCAATCTTCAGCGGATTCGCCAAGCTCTGGAGCAATACGAGTCGCGCCAGCTCGCGCCATCGCCTGGTCCGCCGCCGCATCCCGCGGACTAACCGGACCGCTTGCCTTGCGGGAAACAACGCAGTCGTTTTTCGTCGTTGCGACGCAGCTCTCGTCGATCGTTTGCCTTGCAACGCCCTTGCTGCCGGCCCTCAAAACCTTGCCGCAATCACCCCCGCGGAGGGCCAGCGCTTTGGAGTGCGGCGATTCATCGCCGCTTTCCTCCTCCTCCACGGACGCCTATCCGGCCAAATGTTTTCCCTTCTTCTGGAACCTTAGCAGCGAACTGGCTTGCAGGTGTTCGCGGCGGATTAAGGGGCTGGCATTTGGACAAAAAGATTATTGACAGAAAGATGAGGACGGGCCCCCTCCGGCAGCTCGATGCGGCGGGCGGGCATTTTTCTGTCAAGTAATGTTTTTGTCCTACCTGTTCGTGGGCAACCGCGGCGCGGTCTTCTACCGGATTTCACCTTTGCCGGCACCGCTTTCGCCCGCAGCCCCGGTGACCTTTTCTGCCCGAACGCTACCCATTCGTGAAGTCTAATTGTGAACCGGCTTGGATGTGTTTCGCTTCTGCTGTCGTCCGATTGCTGACGCGGCGCCGCAGTCGGTCGTTGATGCTGGACAAATCGTGCGCGAAAAGTTAGCATCGTCGCAGCAAACACAATTCGATCCGACATCGACCCCCTGAAAATTCCGCCACGTTCGTGTCGTTGCGGATTGCTCGCAGGCCGGGATTGGTTACACTATAAGAGACCGGATAAGATCACGTGGGAAAGTTGCGGATTGCTCGCAGGCCGGGATTGGTTACACTCCCGCTCCCGCAAAGCAGCAATTGAAACGAGTTTAGGTTCGCTCGGGCGTTAAAAAAGTTCGAGTTGATCGCCGGGTAGTTCGACCGGAACGCGCATTTTTCCCCAGAAAATGCGCATCCGCTCGAACTGCTTGTCGGTAATGGTGAGGATCCGAACTTCGCCATCAGGTGGCACTCCGCGCTCCACACGTTGGATATGCACCGCCGCGTTCTCTTCGCTCGGACAATGCCTTAAGTAGACCGAAAATTGCATCTTCGTAAAGCCGTCTTCCAGCAATAACTTGCGGAAGCGCGCGTACTCCTTGCGCGCTCGCTTGGTGTCGACCGGCAGGTCGAACATGGTCACGACCCACATGCACCGGTATCCGCTGATTCGCACGGTCGGGGAATCTCCAAGCGGCGCGACGTGCCTTGAAAGCATTGCACCAACGACGCCGCATAGCGGTGCAATGCCACCAACAACGGCCCGCGCCCCTCGTCGGTCTCCATCGGCACCGCCAACAGTTCCAACAGCGCGGCCTTCGTCGGCTGGTCCAGATCCTCTTGCCCGGCCATGAGCAACTGCCGCACGCGTTCGTCGACGATCGGCCGTAACGGTTCAAGCAAATCGTCGGCCAGGCAAAATGCGTTCGCGCGGTGCGAATGATGTAATCCCAGCGACGGCAACAATCCCGCGGCCACGAGCGCCCGTGCCACCGCCGCGCGCATGACCGCGTAACCGTAGTTCAAGAGCGCGTTAGCGCCCGCGCCGTCCGGGTCACGGCGGAACGTCGCGAAGTCGGCGCGGTGATCGTCGGGGGCCTCGGTCAGCCATGCCGACCAGTAGGTCTTGGCGGCCTGCGCCTCGCGATTCGTGGAATCGCCTGAGCGCACTTCCGCCGCGAATTCGAGCAGGCGGCGCCGCGACGGCGAATCCGCGAGCAAGTTTTCCGCCTGGGCGCGGATCTTGGCCTGAACGATCTGTTGCCACAAGCGCTTACAGAGCGGCTTCCCGGCCTGAATTTGTTCGCGCACGCGCCACACGACTTGGGTGTGGTCGGCCAGTGGCAGAAGCATCGCGACGGGCAAATGGTCACGTCCGCAAACCACGAGCGTCGCGTCGGCCATTGCCAACGATGCCAGCGCCGCATGCGTATACGTGGCCTGCGGATGATCGACCACCACGACGCCAATGTCTTCGCACGGGATGCTGCCCACCGTCTCGTCGCCGCGCTTGAGCGTAAGCTGATTCAGCCGCACGCAAAGATGCGCGGGCTCACGGGAGATCTCTACGGTGCGTTTGATCATCCGGGCCTCCACGGAAAGGCGCCAAAGGTGCGACCCTCCGTGGAATGCAGAATAGTACTCACAAACAACAGCATAGTTCGCGCCCCTGAGGGGTGTTAGCGCGAAAGAGAGAATTCTTACCCGTCAGTCGCTCGCCCAGCGCAATTGCCCGAGGGGAGTGACGGTAACCTTTCGCCCTTCAAAAGTGCTCGGATACTTTGTTGCAACGCCGCTCTTGTCCGACGACGTACCGCCGGCTGTATGAAGCCGAAATTCCATTTGCCAAGTGGTCGACCGCGCTGTTTCAAAGGTATACAGCGCCTCGACTCCGTTGTGCTCAAGGAGGACCATCTCCCCGGATGAGAGCGACATCAAGAACTTGGCCTCCGGACGTTCTGGATGCGTACGCTGGATGATCGGCTCGCGTCGCTTAAGGCGATTCGTGGCTTCCAGCATCGTCACGAAAACTGCGCCGCGCACGCTTTTCGCGTTCTCGGCCCATTCAAATAAGCAGACATGGTGCGTGGAGCCCGGCTTGACGTATGTCCGCCCCTCGCGGATTGGCTGGATCGTTTTCTCGCGACGTAGAATGCGCACTTTTTTTACCGGCACCCCAGAATGCATCTTGAGCGTTTCTTTCCAAACTTCGGCGGGGATCTGTTTTGCGCCGCGGTCCAGCGAGACCCTAAACTTCCGCAGCCGCTCTAAGACGAGTTCGCGGATTGCCGGATCGCGGATGTCGGCGATCATGGAGGGCGTCAATGCCTCCAGCGGCTTGCGCACGGCGAATTCGCCCGCTACATTCGTCGGGCCGTAAAAGGTATCCTCGTGCAAGGCGCCCGCCACCTTCCGGGACGGCCGGTGTGAGACGTTCATTGTCTGCATGCGTTGCTCGACGTCAGCGCGGAATTTCTCCCAAGGGGCGGCGAGCCGCGCAGCAATGCCGCTCGTCAGTTCATCGCGATTGATTGCGGCCAACGCCTGCAGCCGCCGCTGGTCGGTGAGCGCGATGACGATGGCGTCGATGGCATGATGGCGGTGATCGGTCCGGTTCTTCTTGTTGAGACTATCTTCGCGCAGGATCGTGTTCAGCCCCCAGAGCCAGCGAAGGGTTTCCGTGTGATTGCCCTTGGGGCAGAGCACATGATGCGGCTCCTCTGCCAGGCACTGGAGATATTCGTGTGCGACACGGTTGATGTACCGCGTGTCGTTCAACTGGCGCTCGATGAAGTCACTGAGATCGAGTTCCTTGACCGTGAAACGCCGGCGCTTGTTGTACGGCAACTTCGCAACGCGTTGTTGAACCTGTTCAAACCGCTCGGGATCGCCGGCGGCCAGCCACTCATAGGGCGTAAGATTCTTTTTACCGGCATTGTGCTTTACAAAGCATACTACTTTATTTGCAAATGAGTCGTCGAGCGTGCGCGATCGCGGCAGGATATGATCGATGTGTACCTCGCCGCCGAAGAGCTGTGCGATGCTGATGGGTAGTCCGCTGTAGACGCATACCTCGGCCTGCTCTTGCCAGAGAAGATAGCGGTCGATCGCCTCGCGCGTGACCTTAACCCCGTGCTCGCGAATCTTTTCGGCGGCCTCGTCGCGCTGGGCTTCGCGCTCGCGCATGTTTTGGGACATCTTTCGTCGCTGCTCGGCGGTCGCTGTCGCGTTGCGCGCAAGCTCGATGTGGACCCGCCCCGGAGGACCGTAGCTCTTGATGATACTATTCACGACCTTGCGAAGCTCAAACAGCGCCTGGCGCACAACTGGGTTGGCCACATCGGGCGGCTCGGGCAATCGATCGAGAACGTGCCGGCGTTGTTGGTCGCGCCGCAAGTAGCCGGCTTCGGAAAGTGCCGACGGCGTTCCATCGGCGGTCATGTATAGAAGGCCGCGCTCCATGTGCGGCACGAGCCTTTCCAGCGCGGCGATGCTTAGCCGGATATAGCCAGCAGGCAGATCCACGTCGAGCAATCGCTGCGTCGCCTCCGCGTTTAGTCCCCATTCCCCCCGCGCACGATGCCGAATTTCGCTTTCCTCACCTTGGATCAAGCACCGCACGAGTTGGGTTTTTTCAGCGTCAGGCCGTTTGTGCCATGCAGGTCCGAATAGCTTCTTGTCGGCAAGAACCGCATCCGTGACCATCCCCTGCAGCTTCGTTCGCTTGCCAGCTTCGAGATTAAACGGAATCGCTTCGAGAAAACCAAGGGCCTTCCGGATCTGGTCAAACGTCATCTCCTTGGTCTTGGAAAGTTTGTCGAGCAGCAGGGTGCGGTGTTGCTTCGAGAGCGGCGCTTCGTCGCCGGTCGCGGGATCGATGTAGCGCAGGTTGTTCACCTCTTGCAGCAATCGGAAGCGCTGGGCGAGTCGGTCGGCGCGCGGGCAACGTTTGCGATTTGGCTCCAATTCGCACGCGCCGACAACAGAACGCGGCCAGTACATCGGTCGTTGGAAGAAAACCAGGCTCTCGACGCCGTAGCGATCAACCGGCGTTTGGCCATCCGACAGCGGTTCTGGTAGACGCACGCCATGTCGTGATGGATCCTGTGGCCCAAGAGTGCCGTAACGTAGGTGATCGGTGAGTAGCTCGGGGTGATGCTTGCGCTGCTCCTGCCAAAGAAGATTGAATTCATGCTCGAACATGTCGCGCCGGGTATGCCGGCCACGTACAGGCGCCAGCGGATCCTGCTGGAGCAATCTCGCGAAATATTCGCCTACGGTCCGGCTGCCCGACTCCTCGATTTCTCGCTGCAGATCGTTGATCTCGGCGAGCATCCCTTGCGTTTCCTTCTTGCGTTCGCGGTCCGACTTGCGATTGCTCAGGAAGCCACGCCGCTGATTAAGGTGCAACAAGACACGGCCGAACTCATGCGGCGTAAGTGCCTCATCCAACCCGCGCCGACGAAGCTGATACGGATCGAGGCTGTCGATGTGCGCCTGCTCCTCGGCGTCGCTGGGATGCAGCCCGACCGAAGCGAGCGCTTGTCGCAAGTTGCGCTTCCGCGAGCTTCGTCGAGCGATCTGCCTGCGCATGCCGCGCGCCACGCGGCGGCTCTCGCTCTTCGACGTTTCTTTTTTCGTGTCGAATTTGTCGACGCCTTCGGGAAAGATTCGCACCCCGGCGTCGATAAGCCGGCTATTCTGTTCGTCAATTAACGCCCAGCCGATGGAATTCGCGCCGATGTCGAGACCCAGCGTTGGTCCACTCATAACACACCCCCGGTCGCAGTTTCGAGCTTTCAGAAATGCCGCGCTTGACAGTATACGACAGGGGGGTTACAAAACAAGCAGTGTAACCAATCCTGTCCTGCGATGTCTTTTCGTAACAAGACGAAACATTCGCAGGCAACGCTCTACGGAGCGACGAGCCGTCATGGGAAACCAGGGCGGCCTTTTTGTGCGCTTGCGCCGGGTTCGCACACCAGCAGCGAGCGAAGGCCGAGCGGACGGAGGCGACACTTCGAAGAAGAGGCGGGTGTTCCGCAATAGCCATTCGGCCATTGTCCCTAGCCCGTTAATCAGGTGCGGCTGATGACGCACTTGCGGACCCAGTCCGTCAGCTCCTCTCGGGAGAGCTCACCGGCCGCGAGACGTAGAATCAGCTCCTCCTGTTCATCGGTGGAGGCAGAAAGCTCGTGGCCGTTGAGCACCAAGAAGCTTTCCATCGCCGCATGGCCGACCTGCTTATTGCCATCAAGCCAACCGCCGGTAAAGCTCCGCATTCTTGCGCAACACGTACGCCGCGGCCTCAGCGAAATCTTTGCGCGGCGCCTCCAGCCACTCACGCACGCCGCTCTTTAACAACTCCTCAGGCGTCACGCCACCTTCGACGGCCAATTCGTTAAGCCGCTTTGCCTGATTGTCGGGCAATTCAATTGAGAATGTGGTCATAACCTCATTGTGGGACGCTTTGTCGGAGCGGTCAACGCGAATCGCAACCCGTCCTGCGATGTCTTTTCTTAACAAGACGAAACATTCGCTCGCCAACGCTCTACGGAGCGACGAGGCGTCATGGGAAACCAGGGAGGCCTTTTATGCGCTGGCGACGGGTTCGCACACGAGCGGCCAGCGAAGGGCGGCCGGCTGGCCGGAGCGAGTGTGTACGAGCTGGTCGGGTGGCAAGACGGGAAACGAACGAGCAGGCGCGTCGATCACCTGACAGCGGGCGCGGAACGGCCAAGGAATCAAAAGGATCTCGCGCTCGTCCACCCGCTCCAGCCGCAATTGCCCGTCGTCCACGGGCCGATATCAACGACGTGGCCGTCGTCGTCGCGTTCGACCACGCGGTAATGGAGCATCACCGTGCCGGTGTAACCGTTGAGCGCAGGCGCGTCGATCGTCGGGTTGTAGGTAAACGCCGAGCCGATCTTGGTGAGGCCGGTCACTGCCCCAGTTATGACAGGGTCTCCTGACCCTGCCAGCTCTCCCGCCGGATTGCCGGCGCCGTCGCCGACCACAAACTGCACGTCGACGCTGGTGCCCGGCTGGTGCCCGCGAACGGCCCGCCCACCGTGCCGGTCACACGCGGATCGTAGGTCACCAGGTCGGTCGCCGAGGGGCCGGTGTCGTTCAGCAGCTCCAGGTTATCGATGTGGGCATCGGTCGGCGGCACGACCAAGGTGAAATGAAAATCCTGCCAGGGGCCGAAGCTGGCCGCGCCGGCCGCGTCGAAAATCTCGGCGCGGTAGCGCAGGTCGTACGGCCCCGTGTAGCCCACCAGCGCCGGGTCGACCGTGCGCGGATCGAACGTGAAGCTCGTGCCCGAAGCCGTGATGGCAGCCGTTGCGCCGTCGGGCGCGCCGCCGCCGGTGGTGTCGAATTGCACGACGACGCTGCCGCCGTTGAACGTGCCGCTCACCGTGCCCGTGATCGTCGGATCGCCGGCCGTGAGCGCCGCTTGCGGCCCGATGTTGCTGGCCAGCGCCACTGAAAGAGCGGCCCTCCTGGGTCAAACTTGTAGCATGGCGTAGCCGGTGTGCGGCTCGCCAAAAGTTTAACCCGAGGAGGACCGTGCAATGTTTTATCTTGGCATCGATCGGCACCGCAAGCAATTGACCGTGGCCTTGCGAGACGAAAAGGGCGACCTCGTGTTGCAACGCCAAGTGAGCACCAACTGGCAACGCATCCGTGAGTTTTTGTCGGGGCTTCAGGAACGTTGTGGCACCGATGGCGGTTACATCACAGTTGTCGAGGTGTGCGGCTTCAACGATTGGCTGCTGAAGTTGCTGCGAGAGTATGGCTGTAAGGAAGTCATTTTGATCCAGCCCGAAGAACACCCCCGCAAGAAAACCGATCGCCGCGACGCTAACCGGCCTAGGCGAGCAGGAGACAATCGAAACAAGCGGAGAAATGACATGAACCACGATCCTCAGGAGAAAATGTAGCGGTTGCATCGGTCCCCCGCCGGCGATCCGGTGGGTGATCCCCACCAGGTGCGTCAGTTCGGAATTGCCAATCGACCTGGCCGGCGGGTCACTCCGCCGGCTCGGGCGTCTCTTTGATTAGAACGACGCATCATGGTGGGACGGTCGCACAGAAATTCTACGTGCCCGTGGGCCTCGTGCTCACGGAGCGACTGTCTGTAAAGGCAGGCGCCTTCACGAAGGGATGCTTCGGGGTGCAGTCGCGGCACAGCCGAAAAGAACGACTGCGATCGGACCCGTAACGAAGACCGTGATCAACACGATGCTACAACGAACCGAGGATCGAACGAAACAACACCGCGTTCTCGAAGGGACGGGTGGATTTATCGCATTGTGCCAAAACCGAAGGCGAAGAGACGTTGAAAAGGAAGGCGGGCGGCGTTGGGCCGCCCAACCTTCGGTATTGGACCTGGGTCGGCGCTCGGGTCGGTTCCCACCGTTGCCCTATCCTCCGCCCAGGCAACTTGATATTAACAAGGCCGTTGGCCTTGAAGGGAGAAACCCCGCGCAAAAAACCCAGGAGCGCTACTTGACCCCAAAGGCTCTTTCAGGGATGGCAATTTGGAGTCTTGGTTGGCGCTCGGCCTTTTTTGATTACCAGCCACCGCGCGGCCCGATGGGCCTGCGGTTAAACGACCGAGTTGCGCATCTTCGACAAAATGCGGCGCTTTTGGGGCAGGCCGACCCGACTTCTCACGAAGTCGGCTACTAGCCGGTGAATAATCCGCCTACCGTACCGCGGGTTTGGCCGCGGGCTTTTGTGTGGGCAGGTTCGTCATGTCGAGCAACTCGAAGTTTTCGACGTTCAGTTTCTGCGTCTTTAAGTTGTACAGAATGCGTGCGGCCGAGAACTCCAGCGGGGTTGTTCCGGCCGTCTGGTTGCGATAGAAGCTGGCCGGGGCTCGTCCGTCGCCCGAGAGGGTGAGCATGTCTTTGGCGGAGGCGTAGTGTACGTTCCAGCAGCGAGCGGAAAAGTCCGCTCCATAGAGCCAGGTGTTCCCTTCGCCAGCCAACTCCATAGTCGGTTCGCCGGTGGCCGTCTTGCCGGTCTGGTCGAGCTTGAGCTTGTCGCACTCGATCACGAATCCTTCGTTGCCGAACCGCTCGGGGTGGTTGGGATCGATCCATGAGTCCCACTTGAGCACCGGCCCGTACACCGATTTCACTCGGCGATGCAGGGTCACGGTTTCCTGCCGCTGGTTGCCGGTGAGCTTATCGTCAAACGACGCATTCAGGTAAACCAGTCGCGGTGATTTGCTGGTCGATTCGGGCGAGGGCTTTTTTGCCGGGCCGGAGGGCACCGCAAACGACGAGTTGCCGCTGTCGAGCCAGGTGCGAGTAATTCGGCCAGGGCCGTCGGCCTCCATGTCGCCCGTGCTGTAACGGTAAGAAAGATCGCGGGCCGTCATCCGCTCCCAGGCGGTCCACTTGCCGGCCTGACGTTGACGATGGTCGAGATTCACGCCCTGCCGGCAGAGCAGCCGCTCGATTTGCGGACGCGCGGCGCCGCGGCTGCCGTCGAAACGGACCGGTTCGTTAAACACCACGCGCAGGTCGGGCGTTTTCAGCAGCGATTCTTCGTTGAAGGCCACGACATCGGGTTGCTTCTTCTGCGTCTTCTGGAAGTGGGCCTCGAGGCCGTCGAAGTCGAGCCGGCCGGGCCAGACGACTTTGAGGGTTTGCGGCTGGCCCAGTTTGTGTCCTTGCATGTCCTCTTCGATGGGCAGCTCCAGCTCGCCGGGACCGGGCACCCACAGCCGGTTGGTGGTGCGGTGCAGGTGAATCGCGCCCGCGTCCTTTTCACTGCCGCCTTTGAGCGTCATGCCGCGGGCCGACACGCGGGCAGGTCGACCGATGATTCGCACCGTGGCGTCTTGCGGCGTCGGCTGCACGAGATGGAATTGCTCGCCGGTGATTTCCAGAAGCTGCTCGGGCTTTTGGGGCAGGTTCTGGCCGGGGCGAATCGGCATCGGTAACTCGGCGCCGCGAGCGTGCCCGTCGAGCGTCATCTGCGTTATCTCGGCCTTGCCGCTATTGCGCAGCATCACCTGGGCTTTCACGAGATCGCCCGAAACGTGCCAGCGTTGGTCGGGCGGCCCGCGCTCGGCGGGCTTTTCCGGTTCCGGTGCGGGCGGCGGTGGAGGAGCGGCGGTCGTATCGGCGGGCGCCGCGGCGACCACGGGCGGCGGCTCTTTTTCGAACCACACGCTTAACCGGCCGACCAGTCCTTGCAACTGCGGCATGTCCGGCTTGACGTTACCGATGGCGGTCATCTTTTCCGGCACGAAGCCGCCGCCCGGCCCGCCGACGGTCAACGACGACTTTGGTCCGCCAGCCGCCGACTTTTGCAGCCAGACGTGGATTTCGTCGGCGTCGAGCGCGCCGGTGTCCGAAGATTGCACGTGGGCCTGGCCCCGGATGGACAGCACCTGGCTTCCTTGGTAGGGATAGAACGTCAGCCGCGACGACCAGCGCACGTAGATCTGATGGGCCGGATCATCGGGCGGCGATCCGCGCAGCCAACCTTTGCCGCGGGCGTCGACTTTGCGAGGCGGGCCGGACGGCGACGTGGGATCCGACTCGAACTCCATTTCGCGAGCATGAATTTCGCGCACCTGGTGACTGACCGGATCGTTTTGCCGCAGCATCGCCTCCTCGCCGTCGATCAGCTTGCCGCTGCGCGTCTGCACGTCGTACTCCAGCCGCCGGCCACGCGCTTGCACGCCGTTGGAGGGCGAATCGAGGATCACCGGATTGCCGTCCGCCACGATCAGCTTGGGCCGCAAACGCGGCACGGCCGATTTGCCGTTTGGCCCGCTGGCCGGCGCCGCGGTCGGGTCGGGCTCGAAGTGCAGCGACAGCTTTTCGCAGGTGAGCGTGTCGCTCGGTCCCACGGCGTTCAACCGCACCACGTCGACGTGGTCGTGAAACGTAGCCACGTAGCTCAGCATGTCGAAGTGAAACTTGCCCCGGCAAGTGATCTCCGCGGGCGGCTTGGGCTTCGTTGCGGCATCGGGCGTAGGATCGGCGTCGGCCTTCGGCCCACCCATCAGAATGTCGCCGTCGGTCGATTCCATCCGCATGTAGACGTCGCGAGCCAGTTCGAATGACTTGGCGGCGGGCAACGAGGGCTTGGCCTGTTTTTCAGCAGCCGTGGTGAGCACCAATCGCATGTCGCGGCCGCGCCCCTGATTCGGCCCTTGAAAGAACTCGACCATGTGCGGAGTCGTTACCACGTCGTTGGCCATCGTCACGCGCTCGGTCAACAGCAACAGGTCGTCTTCCGGGCCGGGCGAGCGCTGATCGCTGCGAATGGTCACTTTGCCCAACAGCTCGCCGCCGTCGATCTTGCTGCCGACTTCGCCTTTTCTCAGGTCGATCGGTTCGGCAAACCGTAACCGGGCACCGTCGGGCGAACGCATGATGACCGCCCGCCGCAACCTTTCTTGCTCGTTCTCGAAGGTTCCCTCCGGCAAGAAGATCATCGTGCAGGGTTTGAGGGTCACTACGTGCAGATCGTCTTTGTCGGGCAGGTACTCTTTGAGCAGCAGCTTGCCTTGGTCGGTCTCGAGTATCTTGGGCGAGGTCAGCTCCCAGTCGCCCTCTTTGAACCAGCGCAAGAGGTCGGTACGTTGCTGGGCCACGTTGGCCAGCGCCTGCTCGCGCTCTTCGGCCGTGACTTCCTCCGTTGCCGTGGCGCTATCTTCCGGTTCGATGAACGGCACCGCCGCCACCGAGTAGACGCCGTAAGCCGCAACCACGACCAGGAAGCTGCCAGCAATGCGGACGTGTTTGGTCATTTCGGATGAAAAATGAACGTCGATTGTCGGGAACGCTCTTTAGGAGGCAGCGCACTGTGTGAATGACGAATGACGAAGCCTGAATGACGAAAGAATGACGAAGCCCGAATCGGCCTCGTGTCATGTTATCATTCGTCATTCGTGCTTCGACATTCTTTCGTCATTCGTGCTTCGTCATTACGACCAAGGCGGTCTTGAGCATCCTCAGCCCCTAACCGTTATCCCCCGTACTTTTGAATCACGTCGTCCCAACGCTGTTGCGACTTGAGGATCAATTCGATGGTCTCGCGCACGGCACCCTGTCCACCGGCGAGTTGCGTCACATATGTGGCCACGGCGCGCAGCTCGGCACAGGCGTCGGCCACGGCCACGCCCAGTCCGGCGAATCGCACCGCCGGCAGGTCGGGTAAGTCGTCGCCGACGTAACAAACCTGCTCGGCGGTAAGTCCAAACTGGGCGGCAACCTCGCGCAAGGCCGCCGCCTTGTTCTCGATTCCCTGCCGCACCACGTCGATTCCCAGCTCAGCGGCCCTGACGTTAACGATATGGGAGTTTCGTCCGGTTATCAGCCCGAACTTGCCGCCTGTCCATTGCCACAGCTTGATGCCCAGCCCGTCGCGAATGTGGAATCGCTTCGTTTCGATGCCTTCGTTGTTAAAGATAATGCCGCCGTCGGTCAGAACTCCGTCGATGTCCGACACGATCAATTCGATTGGCTGGCAACGTTTGGCGAGGGTCATTTCGAGGGCTCAGGGTTCAGGGCTCGGGGCGCGCAGGTGGAAGCTTCGCGTGTCGAAAACGTTTGGCATTTGCAATTTTCAATTTGCATTTTTCAATTTGCAATCAGCGGCGTGGCGGCGAGGCGGCCTCGGCCATTAGGAAGTCGCCAGTGCGATCGTCGGCAGCCCCTGCCCAATAGAAACGAGCCTTGGGGCTGCGCCGTCGGCTCCGAGGAGTTGTCAAATTCGGCATCATTGAATCGATGGTTTGGTGGGACAAGGGAATGTGCCTGGCTCAATTGCAAATTGCAAATTGCAAATTGCAAATCCGACGATTGGTCAACCGAATTCCGGGCCCTCCTCTGGAATCATAGCGACCACGTCGGTCACGTCGAGCAGGCCGACGGGCGTGCCGGCGGCGTCGACGATGGGCAACTCGCTGATTTTCAACTCGGCCAGGATGGCAACGGCGTCAGACAGCATCGAGCCGGCCGGAACCGCGCGAGGCTGGGCGGTCATCACGCTCGAGATCGGCTGGTCGAAAGCCTCGTCGCGGCGGGTTTCGAAGAGCCGCGCCAGATCGCTATCGGTAAAAATGCCCGAGAGCCGGCCCTCCGCATCGACGAGCAAAATTGCTCCGGTACGGCGTCCGGGCCGCCGTAATTCGGCAAACACGTCGCGCACGTTTTCCCAGTCATGGGCGATTCGGCACTCGGCTAACGGCCGCATGCGGTCGTCAACTTTGCTCAATTGTTGCCCGAGATTGCCGCCGGGGTGGACCCGCGCAAAATCGTGGTGGCCAAAAGAGAGCATGCGGCTGGTGACCAGCGCCAGGGCGTCGCCTACGGCCAACATGGCGGTGGTGCTCGTGCTGGGCGCCAAGCCAAGTGGGCAGGCTTCCTTGAGGGGGCCAAGTTCCAGCGTTACGGTGGCCGAACGGGCCAGCGTGCTTGTGGTCCGGCCGGTGATGGCGATGATCGGCACTTCCAGCGCTACGAGCGACGGTAGCAAGCGAAGCACCTCTTCGGTCTCGCCACTTTGCGAAAGCACGAGCACCACGTCATCTTCGCAGACGCGGCCGAGGTCGCCGTGCATGGCTTCGGTGGGGTGCAAGAAGATGCTGCGCGTGCCGGTCGAAGCCAGCGTCGCCGAAACCTTCTGGCCGATCAGTCCCGCTTTGCCGATGCCCGACACGATGACGGTGCCGCGGCAGTGCAGCAGGAAGGTGGCCGCCTGACAAAACCGGGTATCGAGCCGCCGCGCGACCTTTTCCAGCGCCTGGGCTTCGATACGGATGATTTCGCGCGCGTAGCTAAGCTGTTCGAACGGCGTCAATCGCCCCAGCGGGGCCGCTTCGCTGGTCATTTTGCATCATCCGTGATGAATGGTAGGTGCTCGGTGGTAGACGGTAGACGGTAGACGGTAGACAGTAGACAGTAGACGGGGACGGCAGCGGATCCGCGTGTTCGTCTGCCTCTCCCTACGGGAGAGGGCCGGGGTGAGGGCGCTTAGGCTGTGAGGGGATCGTCAATCTCCACCCGGCTTCACCAGCAACCCCCCGTCTACGGTCTACCGTCTACCGTCTACCTGTCTCCAGGGGCGGCGATTCTATCCACCTTGCCCTGCCGAGGCA
>DASSFG010000472.1:0-12500 GCA_035694685.1 Pirellulales bacterium | reverse complement strand
GACCGGTTGCCAGCAATGCCTTCCACCACACGGCGCGCAAGGCCAACCAACGACTGTTGTCCCAGACCCAGATCGTTTTGACCTCGGCCAATCGGCTTTGGTAAACGCCAGGCGGCCTATCCGCCACCTGCCGGACAAAGGTCAGGCCAAAGCCATCGGCCGATACCGCCGGGCTCGTTTCGTCGGCCGGCGTATTAACGCCCTGACCGAGACTCTCCACCGGTGCCTCTGCGTCTCGCAGCAACATACGATACAGGTCGAAGTTGCCGTCGCGGCCGGGTGCAGGACGGTCGGAGGAGAAGTAGAGCACAGTCCCACCCTCGCCCAGGCAGGGCGAGCGTTCGTTCGCGGCGGTGTTCGCACGCTGAACAGGCTGGGCGTCTGCCCAGCCTCCGCCCTTGCCGGCGTGCTGTGCGACAAATAAGTCGCTCTGCTTGTCAGTCCGGTCCGATGAGAAATAGAGCTGCGAACCGTCAACGGTGATGGCCGGTTCGAGCTCGTCGGCGGCTGTATTGACGGTCGCGCCCAGATTCTTGGGCACGCCCCAGCCCGACGCACGGCGCAGCGCTACATAGAGATCGTAGCCTCCTTTACCTCCGCGGCGGTCCGACGCCAGGTAAAGCTGCCGACCGTCGCCGTTGACCGAAACGCCGACCTCGTCCCACGGGGTGTTGAGCTCCGTCACGGCCACCGCCGGCTGCCAGCGGCCGTCGAACCATTGCGAGCGATAGATGTCGGCGTCGCCGCCGGCCCGACGCACCGTGATATAAAGCGTACGTCCGTCATCGGCCAGGCACGGGTGAGAGATCTCGTCGGGCGGATCTCGCGGCGGCAGCAGGCCGCTCAATTCTTCGCCCGGCAGCCAGGCGAACTGCCGCGGCGGTGCGCTGTGGTTAACCCACCAGCGATGCTCGCCGTCGAGCGTCGCTAAACCATCGATCCGCCGCGGCCGGACCCACACCGCCAGTGCCAGCAGCAACGCGCAGCCGAGCCACAGCGGCCAATAGCGAAGACGAACGAATCGCATACCCGCACACTCCCTTCAGTTCAGCCGCCAGTGTACCTGAAAATCGGTGATTTTGCGCAGGCCAGCCCCACCCTAGGCCGACCGGCCCTTTGCCGACGACGCTTCAGACCCGCTAAAATCAATGTATGTCTGATACTGGCCAGGCTGTGCGTTGGTCGTTGGAAGGCGAGCCGGTTCGCGAAGGCTACCTTTGTCCGCCGGTCGGACGCGAGTCACCTGACGCATTGGTATGGGGCGCGATTCACCGCACGGGCATCGAAGCGGAATTGCGAAGGCATTTCCATGTCGCTGCGCGCATCTGGTACGGCCTGTGGATCAATTCGCCGCTAACACGCGAACAATGTCGTTTGTTGCACATTCTGTTTACCGACGTTGCCGTCGCAGCGCGTCGCTTTCGCGACCACGTTCAACCATTCCTCTCGGCGCTTCGAGAAGCCGCCGACACTGGTCGGCCGTTCGCTGTCAAACTGGCGCCGCCCGGACATGTCGACATGGGATGGATTACCACGTTTGTCCATTGTCCGCGGTGTAAGGCGGAAGGCCCCGTACCGCGCTGGCAGGAAAGTTATCCGCTCGAACCGGTCGTATGCGAAGTTTGCGGACATTCCTATTCGCCTGCCGCCACTTACCGGATGGAACGCGAGTACTTTGCTAACGCCGTCGTGTGCGGTGTCTGTGGAACGTCGCATCAGGTCAAAGATTTCAAGGCGGAAGAGATTGAAATCCTGGAAAGCCACTACTACTTCCACTCGTTTTGCGAAGAACTGGATTGGTTGCGCCGCGTGGCGGCGTTCTACCAACGCCATCCCGAGAGGCAAAGACGTGGCAAACGACGCCCGGGGCAACCGCCACCTTCGGAGGATCCGCAGCTAGGAGATGAACCGGTCGCCGGTGCGCCATTGGAAATAATGGATCTTGCAATACCCCGGCGGGCCGCGGAATCGCCGCCGGACTGGTCCGCGGAGGACAGCGAAGTGCTCGTTTACTTGCGCCATAACCTGTTTTCTTTGCAACCGCGCTGGCGGTTTGTGTCGGAGTCGATTGAGCGGCTTAGCCCCGTCGTCGAGAGCAGGTCGGTCGCTTGTCCGTCGTGCGGAAAAGAGTTGCTGCGGCGATCGCAGAGCCAAGCATCAGAATCGACACACTGACCGCAAAAGAACACTCCCACCCTGACGCCTGACGAACGTGTGCGCAATCGCTGCTGGTGCGTTGGCATGTTCGTTCGGACACAGATATGCTGGTTTGACGCAGGCGAACCCTAGCGTAGCTTTCTATCCATCCTTGAGCGTCTGAACCCCAGGTTAATGTCATGCATTTAACGCAAAGGACTGAAATGAAGACAAGTTCTCTTCTCTGGGTGGCCGCTGTTTTTCTGACGTTTGAGCCGGCAAGTGGCCAGGAATATCAGCTCGAGAGCTTTACTCGCCAGCGGCTGACGGACACGTATTTCTCGGAAGGTGCCAACGCGGGCGACCTCAACGGCGATGACTACGCAGACGTGGTGTATGGGCCTTACTGGTTTGCAGGCCCGGACTTTACACCGCGGCACGAGATTTACCCGGCGAAGCCGCAACCTCGCGATGCCTATGCCGACAACTTCTTCAACTGGATCTATGACTTTAACGGCGACGGGCGCAACGACGTGCTCGTGGTGGGGTTTCCGGGCACGCCGGCTTACGTTTACGAGAACCCGGGTCCCGACGGTTGGACGGACCATTGGAAGAAGCATCAGGTTTTTGACTCGGTCGCCAACGAATCGCCGCAATGGGTAAACCTCGTCGGCGACGACCGGCCGGAGCTGGTTTGCTCGTTTGACGGCTTCTATGGCTTCGCCGCGGTCGATTGGGACGAGCCGCTGGCGAAGTGGGCCTTTCACTCCATCTCCGAAAAGACGGCGCCCGATCGTTTCGGCCACGGATTGGGCGTCGGCGACGTTAACGGCGACGGGCGCATGGACGTGCTCACCGCCGGCGGCTGGTTTGAGCAGCCGGCGGCGAAGGCCGAAACCAGCCGCTGGAAATTTCACGCGGCGTCGTTTACGAATGCCTACGGCGGGGCCGAAATGTACGCCTACGATGTCGACGGCGATGGCGACAACGACGTCATTACCAGCCTGGCAGCGCACCATTTCGGCCTGGCCTGGTACGAACAATACGCCGGCCCCGACGGGCCGCTCTTTCGCCAGCATCTGATCGTCGGCAGCCGGCCCGATGAAAGCCGCTACGGTCTCGTCTTCAGCGAGCCGCACTCCGTGGCCCTGGCCGATATGGATGGCGACGGACTGAAGGACATCATCACCGGCAAGACGTACTGGTCGCACCACAAGCAGAGCCCACTTTGGGATGCCGGCGCCGTCGTCTATTGGTTTCGTTTGGTGCGGGGCGACGACGGCGTCGATTGGGTTCCTTTCCGGGCCGACGACGATTCCGGCATCGGTCGCCAGATAAGCATCGTCGACGTGAATGCCGATCGTTTGCCCGACATCGTACTGGGAGGCATGAAGGGTTGTCACGTCCTCGTCCACCATCGAACGCCCGTCGACGTAAAGCGCTGGCAAGCGGCGCAGCCCAAACCCCTGCCTGCGGCGCAGCGTGCCCAGCCGAGAGCGCCCATCGACGCGGCAACCGGGAAGGCGCCCGGCGCCTTGGAAGCCGAAACGCTCAAGGTCCTCGGCGTTACGGCGGGTCAGGCCAACGTGCAAGACATGACATCCTTTGCGAAAGACCGCTGGAGCGGCGGCAAACAGCTCTTTTGGACCGGTGGGCAGGCCGGCGAAAAGCTCGATCTGGAACTGCCGTCGACGGCCGACGCCGAGTACCACGTGGTGGTGGTGCTCACGATGGCCGCCGACTACGGGATCGTGCAGTTTTCGCTGGACGGCCAGCCGTTAGGGAAGCCAATCGATGCTTTCAATTATCCCGACGTGATCACGACCGGCGTGATCTCTTTGGGCAAGCAGCGTCTGTCTGCAGGCGACCACAAGCTGACTTTGGAAATTGTCGGCGCCAATCCCGCCGCGGCGCAGTCGCACCTGGTCGGGATCGACTACGTCAAACTGACCGCAAGCCGGTAGCTTCAATCGGGCAAGCGGCCGCTCACGTGTCTGAGGTTTTGCTTTAGCCAACCAGCTCCGGGATCGGCTTGCCGTGGTCGACGATGGGAGTCGGACGGCCGTTGAAATCGCGAATGAAGGTGTTCGCGGAGTCGATGCCGAGGTGATGATAGATCGTGGCCAGGAAATCGCCGGGGCCGCAAATGCGCTCCACGGAGTCTTCGCCGCGCTTGTCGGTGGCGCCGATCACCCGGCCCGTTTGAATGCCGCCGCCGGCCCAAATGTTCGAAAAGGCGCGCGGCCAGTGGTCGCGGCCCGGCTGTTGCGTGCCGGCCGGCGCGCTGGCGTCGCCGGCCCCCGTGCTGGCGGCGTAGCTGATTTTGGGCGTGCGGCCGAACTCGCCGGTGACGACGACCAGCACGCGCTTGTCGAGACCGCGCTCGTAAATGTCTTCGATCAGCGCCGAGACGGCCTGATCGTAGGCTTCGGCCCGGAACCGCATGGCCTCGAACACGTGTACGTTCACCGCGTGGTCGTCCCAGTTGTGCGTGCGTCCGCAAAGCCGGCCGTTCAAGCTGGTCGTCAGCACCTCGACGCCGGCCTCCACGAGCCGCCGCGCGAGCAGCAGTTGCTGCCCCCATGAGTTACGGCCGTAGCGGTCGCGGGTGCGGTCATCTTCACGGCTGAGGTCGAACGCCTCTTTGGTCTTGGGATTGGTCAAGAGCGTCATGGCCTGCGCCTCGAACTCGTCAAGGGCCGCCAGCTCGCCTGCCCGGTCGAAAGCCCGATCGAGCAGATCGAGTTTCTCTCGCAGGTCGGCCCGCCGACCCAGCCGGGTCACCTCGGCCGAATCAGACAGGCCAATGTTCGGCACCGAAAAAGTCGGGTTGCTCGGATCGCCGCTGACCGTGAACGGCGAGTAGGCATCGCCCAGGTAGGCCGGTCCGTTGTATTCCAAGGGCGGGTTGATGCCGACGTAAGCCGGCAACGGATTGCGTCGCGGACCTTCCTGCGAGCGAAGGTAATTCGCCACCGACATCCAGTCGGGATAGCGGGGCTTCGGCTTGTCGCGCGTATCGGGATCGCCCGAAAGCAACTGCATGGAACCGGCCGGGTGCCCGCCGGCAGTCTGCCGCATCGACCGCAGCACCGTGAAGCGGTCGGCGATACTGGCCTGGCGCGGCAGCAGTTCGGTGAACTGCACGCCCGGAACCTTGGTGTCGATCATTCCAAAGGGGCCGCGATATTCGCTGCCGGAATCGGGCTTGGGGTCATACGTGTCGATGTGCGAGCAGCCGCCCGGTTGCCAGACCATGATCACCGCCGTCTTCTCGCTGGAAGCGCCGGCTGCTTCATTGGCATAGAGCGGACTTTGGGCGCGGAGCCTCAAAATGCCCGGCAAGGTCAAGCTGGCAAAGCCCGCCAGCCCCGCCTGCAAGAATGCGCGACGGCCGTGGCCGGCGCCTGCGGGGCCGGGGCAACGACGAAGGGACGAGGTGCGAGAACGGCTCATTTTTTCTCCGCTGGCTTGATGCGAATGGCAATCGGTTCGCTAACAACAATATCGACAATATCGGCGGGCTGCGATGCTCCGGACCCTTTCGCCGCCTCGGTATTCGAGCGGTATTTGGCCACGGCCCCGCCATAAAAGCAGATCACATAATCGCCCGGCGGGGTCTTCAAGGCGGCCAGATCGAGTACCGCCTGAGAAGTGTCGGCGTTCAGCGGCACGTTGAAAGGCGGCGTGCGCTCGAAGCCCGCTCCGAACGTCTTGACGGTCATCGTCGCCCCGGAGAACTCGCTGCGCCGCGTCTCGACCAGCGGCACCGTCAGCTTTTCGCCCGCCGCGACTTCCAGCACCCCGCTGGTCGCGGGAGCGATGGTGATCGGCGCGAACTCAAAGCCGCTCACCGACACCGGCACGTCGGCCAGCAGGCGCGGCTGCGGAGTCTCTTGCCAGTGATCGCGCACCGGCCAGGCCATCGAGGCCAGCCGCACCGGCCGGGTCACCGTCGCGCCGTCGATCTGCGCTGAGCCGGTGAACGTCACCGAGCGGCGACCGCGGGGCGCATCCTGACCGGCCGTCACCAGCATCACGCCGTGCGATTGACCGGCCGGAATCTTTAAGCCGCGGGCCGTTACGCCTGCGGGCAAATCGCTCATGGCCAGCTCGATTTCGCCGTCGAAGCCGTCGCGGCGGATTGCCACCACTTCCAAGGCCATCGTTTGCCCGCCGCGCAAAGCCATCGGTTTGCTCAGGGCATTGCGATCGCCGTTGCGCAGCTCCATGTGCAGCGCCCAGGCGACCAGGGCAAAATCGGGCGCGGCCTTGCGGATCACCAGGCGATAGACGTTGTGCGGGTCATTGCGCGTGCCGCCGAATAGATCGCTCAGTCTCAGGCGATGAATTCCATCTTGCTGGACCGTCAGTTTTGCCTGGATGTCGGAAGAGCCGGCATTGTAGGGCGTGCCATCGTAGGCGTAATTGGTGCTGGAGACTTTCACCGGACTGGGAATGTCAGTGAACTCGGCGACGTCGGTCAGCATCTCCTGCTCGCCCGGATTAGCGACGTGCTGCACGACGACGTTCGGATCGGTTGGCAAGCCGAAGCGTTCGGAAGCGACTTCAACCCACCACACATCGCCTTTCTTGGCCTCGAACTCGAACACGTCGACGTCGGCCGCCGGAAAGAAGCTGCCGGCGATGTCGCACGGCAGCGAGATTTTTTGCGCGTGCGAACCATCGTTGTTCGGCTCACTCTCCGCGGTTGAGGCCTGTGCTGCCAGGCCGGGCGGAGGCCATGAGAAGGAATTGACCGTGGCGGTCGACGGATGGGCGGCGATCTGCGCACCAACCGGCAATTCGCGAAGAGACAGGCGATAGAAGTACTCGAGCCCGCCGTTGTAAGTGAGGTCGTGGATTTTGACGACGTACCTGCCCTCGTCGGGCACGGCAAAGTCGAGGATGCCTCCCTGGCGTTCGACCATCAGGTCACGCCCCTGGGCGTCGGCCACGATCAGCACCGGCGTAAGCTTTGAATCAATGCCCTTGGCGGCACATTCAATGGCGACGCGCTGTCCCTTTCGGCCGGCAAAGGAATAATGGTCGATCGACCGCGGGCTGGCCGAAGCGTTGCAGAGCGAGTTAACCGGCAATTCCATCGCCGTGTCGAGTGAAGTGTTCGGCTTGGTGCGAACGACTTCGTCGAGTGTGCCAATGGAAAACGCCCGCGACGACGAAAAGCCCAGCCGCGACATCATGCGGGCTTCGTACAGGCCCGGCGGGCAATCAGCGGCGATTGAGACAAAATACTTGTTCGCTTCGGGCTTGCCCGCCGCATCGAGCTTCGCCGCGGCCGTGATCCGCGGATCGGAAAAGACCAGCTCGTCGGCATTGTCGAGGTTTTCGCCACTGATCGTCACTTCGACCTGCGAGCCGGCCTTGCCGCCCATAGGCATGGTGGTCAGCAATCTCGGAGCCGGCAGTCCGACCGATTGGGCAAAGGCGGGCGGCGGTGCGCTCAAGATCGCGACGCAGAGCGACGCCACGAGAAACAACGTGCCAGCGGACGTGGTCTTCGTGCCGTAGGGTGGGACCAGCGAGCTTGCGAGCGCCGGACCACCATTGAGATCCGATGGTGGGGCGGCGCTCGCTAAAGCGAACTTGTCCCACCCTACATCATGGTTTGACATCGTCATGCCTAATGATTGAACAAAAACTCTTTGCTGTTGATCAACGCCCAAACCAGATCCTGAAAATTCTCGCGCGCGGCACGCTGGGCGTCGAGTGGCTTGCCGTCGGCGCCGAGGCGCGGCTCCGCCAGATAATCGGCGGCAACCTTCACTTCCTCGGCACCTGGCTCACGGGCAAACGCCGCCAGGTACAACTCGCGCACCTTCTGGTCGACCGGTTGATCGGACTTTGCCAGCCGCTGGGCTCGCCCATTCGCATCGGCCAGCTTTGTCTTGATGTCCGACGCGTTGATCAGGTGTAGACTCTGCGCGAGGCTCGACGATTGCACCCGCTCGCACTCGCAAACGCTCTCGCCCTCCGGCCGGCCAAACACCTTCAGAAACGGCGTCGAGCGGTTGTAGCTGTTGTCGGGCAAGGCCACGGCCCGCGTGCCGGGCGGCAGGTTGGCGAAATCGGTCTTCGTGCCCGCAAGATGGTCGATGGCGTCGAGCAGCACCTCGGCCGGCAGCCGACGCGGATAAAACCGCGAGTAGTTCTGCGTGTCGGCCAGGTTGTACTCGTTCGGCGTGGCGCTCAACTGATAGGCTTGCGAGCGCGTGATGACGCGCACCAGTGCCTTCAGGTCGAACCCGCTGTCGATAAAATGTTGTTCCAACGCCGCCAGCAAGGCCGGGTTGGTCGGCGGGTTCGTGTCGCGGAGGTCGTCTTCCGGCTCGACCAGCCCTCGCCCGAAAAAGTGTTTCCAGTAACGGTTAACGAGGGCCTTGGCAAAAAACGGGTTCTGCTTGGAGCTCATCCAGTCGGCCAGCCGCAGCCGCGGGTCTTCGTCGGGGGCGATCGCCAGCATCGGGTCGCCCAGGGCCGCTGGCTTCAGCGACTCGCCGGTCTTGATGTTCGTCGCCTCCGCCATCCCGCGGCGGTGGAAGATCATCACTTCGCCGCGTGCCGCCCCCGAATTGTTTTCGGGCTTGCGGCCGATCCGCGTGAAGAACGCCGTCAGCGAATAATAGTCGTCCTGGCTCCAGCGCTCGAAGGGATGATGGTGGCACTGAGCGCACTGCACCCGCACGCCCAAAAAGAGCTGGGCCACATCTTCGACCTGCTGCTTCGGCTCGGTCACTCTGCCGTACCAGGCCACCGGCGGATTGCCGCTGACGGATCCCGTGGCGGCCAGTAGCTCGCGCACGAACTGGTCGTAAGGTTTGTTGGCCAGCAGGCTGTCGCGCACCCAGGCGTGAAAGGCGAAGTTGCCCGGCTTGTCGCTTTCGACGTCGCGGCGGTTTTTCAACAGCGCCGTCCATTTGCTGGCAAAGTAATCGGCGTAATCGGGCGTCGTCAGCAGCGCGTCGATCGCCTTGTCGCGCTTGTCGACATCGCTGCTGCTGGCGAAGGCCGCCGCCTCTTCTTCGGTCGGCAGACGCCCGGCGATGTCCAGCGTGACGCGGTGCAAAAACGTGGCGTCGTCGCAGACGGGCGAGGGCGGAATGCCGAGCCGCTGCAAATTGGCGAACACCTGCTCGTCGACAAAGTTCTTCGCGGGCGGCAGGTTATCGACCGGCGCGCCCAAGGGTACGGAAGCGCTGTAAACGGCGACTCTGCCCTGATAGCGGACCATGATGGCGACGTTGCCCGAAATGTCGTGAACGCTTACGAGTCCCTCGTCGCTGACCTCGGCCATCGCCGTGTTGTTCGATTCGTAGAGCGCGAGGTTCGACGCATCGCGCACACTGCCGTCGCTGTAATGGGCCAGCGCCTTGAGCTGCTGCCGACTGCCACGGGCAATCGTTCCACGTGCCGGCTGCACCTCGAACGATTCGAACCGCGGCTCATCGTCCATGCCCCAGGGCGCGCCCTGAGCGATCCATTCGCGCAGCAGCGCATAACCCTCGGATGACGGATCAAGCCGCCGCCCGCCGCCGTGCGGGACTTGGGCCGAAGCTTTCAGAAGAAGCAGGCTGTGATCAGGCGAAGCGAACGACAACCTTCGCCCGCGGGCCTTTTTCACGAGTTGCTCATAGTCGTCAAGCGGCTCGAAGCCGAGCAGCGAGAGTTGAAATCCATTTTGGCCATTGCCGGCCTTCGCGTGGCAGACACCGGCGTTGCAGCCCGCCTTGGTCAGAAGCGGCACAATCTCATTCCTGAAGCTCACCGTCCGCTCGGCTGAATCGGCCGCCGACACGGCCAACAGCGCGCAGCAACCAACGGTGACAAGCGACGGAATTGGCGGCAAAAACCATCGCCGCAAACGATATTCGTGGCAGGAAACCTTCATGACCGCTATGGGCCGAGTTGCGTATTGCAAGGCGGGATATTCAGGCGGGAGTCCGGCCTGGGCCGAACGCATTTATTAGAGCAGCAATCGCGAGAAAAAGCCAGCCTGCGGCATAAATTGTGGCATGAAGACCGCAATCGGGTATAACAATCTCCAAACCGCCCACGCTACGAGTCAGGAAGCAACGCCATGAAAAAAGACCGCGTCAATGTCGCCATCATCGGCCTGGGGTTCGGGGCCGAGTTCATCCCGATTTACCAGCGGCACCCGCAGGCCGGGATGCACGCCATCTGCCAGCGGACCGAGAAGAAGCTGAAAGAGGTGGGCGACGCGTTCGGCATCGAAAAGCGCTATCTGCACTACGAAGACGTGCTGGCCGACCGCGAGGTCGATTTCGTCCACATCAATACGCCGATTCCCGACCACGCGCCGCAGGCCATCGCCGCGCTCAAGGTGGGCAAGCACGTCATGTCGACCGTGCCCATGGCCACCACCATCGAAGAGTGCGAGCAGATCGTGAAGCTCAGCAAAGAAACGGGCCTGAAATATATGATGGCCGAGACGGTCGTCTATGCCCGTGAGTTTCTGTTTGTCAAAGAGTTGTACGAGAAGGGCGAGCTGGGCAAAATCCAGTTCCTGCAAGCCAGCCACCAGCAGGACATGGACGGCTGGCCCAACTATTGGCCCGGCCTGCCGCCCATGCACTACGCCACGCACTGCGTCGGCCCCTGCCTGGCCCTGACCAAGGCCGAGGCCGAGTACGTTTCCTGCTTTGGCTCAGGCACCATCCGCCAAGAGCTGATCGGCAATTACAACTCTCCCTTCGCGGTCGAGACGACGCACATCAAGCTCCGCAACAGCGACCTCACTGCCCGCATCTATCGTTCGCTGTTCGACACGGCCCGGCAGTATCGCGAGAGCTTCGACGTCTACGGTACGAATAAGACGTTCGAGTGGCCGCTGATCGAGGGCGAAGAGCCGGTGATCCACACCGCCAAGAAGCCCGAGCCGGAGATTCCCCAGCGCGTGAAAGTGCCCGACTATGCCCATCTATTGCCCGAGCCGATACGCCGCTTTACCACCGGGGGAGTCTACGATGCGGGCGAGCACCAGCATCTTTCCTTCGTGCAGGGCGCTGGTCACGGCGGCTCGCACCCGCACCTGGCACACGAGTTCGTGTCGGCCTTGATTGAAGGCCGCGATCCATATCCCAACGCGGCCCAGTCGGCCAATTGGACCTGTGTCGGCATTTGCGCCCATCAATCGGCGCTGAAAGGCGGCGAGATCGTGCGCCTGCCGGAGTTCACGCTGGCGTAAAGATAGGCGATGAGGGTGGCAGAATCGTTTAACCGCAGGGCCAACGGCCCGCGCGTGGCCAACGTAAATCAAATTGCAAAATACAAAAGTCAAACGTCAAAATGGCGTGCGGCAAAAGCTCACCGCGCCGGCGCGAGCCCCGCGGCCTTTTTGACCAGTTCGATCATTTCGGCCCGATAGCCGTTCTCGTCGGCGCCGCGTGCGGCCTGCGCTAACTCAGCGACCGCGCCGTAGGTGAGATCGCCTTTGTATTGGCTGTCGCGCAACATCAGGCCGAAAGCGGCGACGGCCGAGGCAAAGCGAAAATCTTCGCTGGCCCGTGCATAGCTCTCGCCCGCGTCTTTCAGCACCGTTTCGATGAGCTTGCTCGTGTCGCCTTCGGGCTCCTTATATCGCAGCTTGAGCGTGAGCAGTTCGTCGCTGGCGGCGTCGCTGAGCCTGGCCGGCTGCTGATATTTCAGCTCGTCGGCTTTGGCCGCCGGCGCCTCGCCCTCGGCGGGCACGAGCTCGTAGAGCGCGGTCACGGTGTGCCCGGCCCCGATTTCGCCGGCATCTTTTTTATCGTCATTAAAATCTTCGGCCCGCAGCAGGCGGTTTTCGTAGCCGATGAGGCGATAAGCGGCCACTTGCCGCGGGTTGAATTCAAGCTGCAGCTTGACGTCTTTGGCGATTATTACCAGCGTGCCGCCGAGTTGCTCGACGAGCACCTTGCGGGCTTCGTTCGGTGTATCGATGTAGGCATAGTTGCCGTTGCCACGATCGGCGAGCTTTTCCATCGTGGAGTCTTTGAGATTGCCGGCGCCGAAGCCAAGCACGCTCAAGAACACGCCGCTCTTGGCTTCCTCTTCGATCAACCGCGTAAGCGAGCCTTGATCGGTCACGCCCACGTTGAAGTCACCGTCGGTGCAAAGAATGACGCGGTTCGTGCCGCCCTTGATGAACTTTTCGCGGGCCACCTTGTAAGCGAGCTGTATGCCCGAGCCGCCGTTGGTGGAACCGCCGGCCTGCAACTGGTCGAGTGCCGAAAGGACCGTCTCTTTGTAAAGACCCGAGGTCGAAGGGAGCACCAGGCCCGACGAGCCGGCATAGACGACCATCGCCACGCGGTCGTTCTCGGCCAGCTTGTCGATCAGCAACC
>DASSFG010000471.1:0-4161 GCA_035694685.1 Pirellulales bacterium | reverse complement strand
TTGGCGTAGGTGATCGGCTCCATCAGCAATCGGATGACGTCTTCGCGGCCGGGAAAGAACTTTTGGAACAGCTCGCCGACGCTGGTGGTCTGATCGTCGTAAAAGTTCATGCCCCGGGCGGTGTCGAAAAACGCCTGCACGGTCGCGGCCGGCACTTGAAATCGCTCGGTCAACAGCCGCGTGAAATCGTCGCGATTGAATGTGGTGGTGAGCGAGAACATTGGGTTGTCAAACCGGATGTTTTTGAGTTGGACGATGGAATCGGCAATTTCCTCCGTCCAGTAGCGGCGACAGCTCTTAACCATGCCCACCGGGAAACCGTGCAGCGAGATATCGAAAATATGGCCGCCACGCCGCTTGAACCAGGTGGCCATGCCGCCGAGCTGATAGTGCTGTTCCAGCAGAAGCACCGAGCGACCCGTTTTGGCCAGCGTGTTGGCCGCAGTCAGGCCCGCTAGCCCACTGCCAACGACGACCACGTCGTAATGGTCGCGAACGCCTTTGAGGAAGTCTTTTGACATGCTTTGCTACGTCAGAAATGTATGGGTTTTCTGGCCGTTGGCAAGGCGCACCGTGTTTGGACGCGCAAAAGAAGCCGCGGCGAAGTCTTGCCGACCTCGCCGCGGCGGTTAATCAAACCTTTCGCCGATTGCGACGGTGGAGTCGCTGCGAGAAGAACGCGAATCGGGCGGTGCTGAGCACGGCCTTAAGTTGATTCGGGTCCACGCAAAATGGTTTGGCACCTCCGACGGAATACTAGGCGAAAGGCTTGTTTCAGTAGACGCGATCAAAGACAAACATATCCATCGGCAGAATTCGCCGGCGGGTTCGGCGGAATTTCGCTGCCCGTTCGACTGCGTTTCCGCCGGCCCCGCCGACCCGGTCTGCAACCCGTCGTCGTTATTCTACCGCGCAACTGAAGGCAAGGCCAAAAAATTCGCCTGGTGCTGGTGCGATCGGTTTTGACGCAGGTCAGCTCTGCGGATAAATCTTCCATCGCCGCGGGATCGAGAATCGCGAGTTCGCCCCAAAAAGCAAGCGGCGTGGCACGAGTTTTTCGAGGGTTGCTTCAATTCTAGGTCTAAAACAAGACACAATGAGAACGATTACGGCCAGTGCCAGCCGGTGTTGCCGACCCATAACGGAAGCACGATGAAATGGTGCGCAAGGTCGCTGACGATGAAGCCGATGGCCGTTCCCAAAATGGCACCGCTCGCTTTCGGCCAGCGCCAGCAAAATGGCAGCACCAGAAAAAGCGGCACGCTCCAGAACATGTGGTGAATCTGCAATAGCAGTGGCGCCGTCTTGTTAAACTCTGCCGCCGTTTGCCGCCGTCCGAAGCGTAGATAGAGCGTCACCGATTCGACCGCGATGGTCACTGCCACGGCCCAGACGATCACCCAGCGCCGGCGCGCACAACCTGCCTGCCTGTCTTGCGCTGCGTTTCGCTGGCGGTCCACCAGGCTCTCCTTCTTGTGTCCTAATCGCGATCGAGATGGATCATGACCAGCGCAATGTCGGCGGGCGTGATGCCGCTGATGCGGCTGGCTTGTGCCAGGCTGGCGGGCTGCACGCGGGCGAGTTTCTCGCGCGCTTCGGCCCGAAGCTGCCCGATCGAGCTGAAATCGAAACTGGCCGGAATGCGCTTATGTGCCAAGCGGCGCTGCCGCTCGACGTCGACGTCTTCGCGGGCCAGGTAACCCGAGTACTTGGCATCGCAGCTCACTTGCTCGGCCACGTCGCGCGACACGCCGGCCAACTCCGGCAAGATTGCCACGAGATCGTCCCACGTCGTTTCCGGACGGCGCAGTATGCGTTCCAGCGTCACCTGTTCGAGGCGGGTTGTCTGCAGAAGTTGGCTGACGCGGTTGATCTCGGTTTCTTTCGCCTGGAAGCGTTGCCAACGGTCGGCGTCGATCAATCCCAGGCGCTGGCCAAGCGGTGTCAGCCGGCGGTCGGCGTTGTCGTGCCGCAGCCGCAGGCGGTACTCGGCCCGGCTGGTAAACATGCGGTACGGTTCATCCACGCCGCGCGTCACCAGGTCGTCGATGAGGACGCCGAGGTAAGCCTGATGGCGGTCGAGCACGAGCGGCCCGCGTCCACTCAGTGCGAGCGCGGCGTTCGCACCCGCAATCAGGCCCTGGGCCGCGGCTTCTTCGTAGCCGGTGGTGCCGTTGAGCTGACCGGCGAAGAAGAGGCCGCGAACGAGTTTCGTTTCCAAGGTCGGGCGGAGCTGTTCGGGCGGCGAAAAATCGTATTCGACGGCATAGCCGTAACGCATGATCTCGGCCCGCTCCAGGCCAGGAACGTGCCGGAAGAGGGCGTCTTGCACGTCGCGCGGCAGGCTGGTCGAAATGCCGTTCACATAAACTTCCGCGGTGTTTCGCCCTTCGGGCTCAAGGAACAATTGGTGCTGCTCTTTCTCGGCAAACCGCACCACCTTATCTTCGATCGACGGGCAATAACGCGGCCCACTGGAGCGAATTTGCCCCGAATACATGGGGGCGCGGTGCAAGTTGGCCCGAATCAAATCGTGAACCGCCTGATTCGTGTGCGTGATCCAGCAGGGAACCTGTGGCAGTGTCAGCCGCTGGGTAAGGAAGGAGAACGGCTGCGGATCGTCGTCGCCCGGCTGCAACTCGGTGCGCGAAAAGTCGATCGTGCGGCCATTCAGCCGGGGCGGCGTACCGGTCTTGAATCGCGACAGTTGAAAGCCAAGCTCTTCAAGTGCGCGGGAAATGCCGGCGGTGGTCGACTCACCGGCGCGGCCGCCGGGCGTTTTAGCTTCGCCCGTGTGCATCAGCGCCTGCAAGAACGTGCCGGTGGTCAGCACGACGGCGGGTGCTCTGTAGACTGCATCGCCGCGCACGCGCACGCCGACAGTTCGCTTGCCGCCGTCAACGTCCTCGACGAGCAGATCTTCCACGATCTCTTGCCGCAACGAGAGGTCCGGTTGCAGCTCGACCAGTCGTTTGATCTCAAGCTGATAGGCTTTTTTATCGGCCTGGGCGCGCGGGCTGTGCATGGCCGGGCCCTTGCGGCGATTGAGCAGCCGGAACTGAATGCCCGTGGCGTCGATGGCGCGGCCCATAAGTCCGCCCAGGGCGTCGATCTCGCGTACGATTTGCCCCTTGGCCACGCCGCCGACGGCCGGATTGCAACTCATCTGGCCAACGGTATCGAGGCTGGTCGTGAGGAGCGCGGTCTTAGCGCCTAATCGTGCGGCGGCCGAAGCGGCTTCGGTGCCCGCATGACCGGCGCCAACCACGACCACATCGAAATCGTATTGAGCAAGCGGCATTTTACTTTTGACAAATCGAGAGACGCTAATCACGCTGGAGGAATGGAGGCAATCGCTTAGGCGTGGCCTTCTCGGTAGGTTCACCACGATGGCCGAAGATGGTGGGCCGGCGCTCGCAAGCTCGCTGGTCCCACCCTACTGTCTCGTTTTCCCCTCGCTCTCGTCTGGCGTCTCCTCTCATGAAACGTTGCTTTTTGACTGCGGCGGTCTTGTCGGCTATCTTCTGCTCGGCGTTACCGGCGCAGGCTGAAAATTGGATGTTCCAACGGTCCTATTATAGCCATCAACCGGCCGAACCGGTGGCCATTGGCCGGCGTGCCCGAGGCGGACCCTATTATACGCGTCCGCAGGGCGCGTACTTCAACGGCGGTTTCCGCCGCCTGCGCAGCACGATCAATGTCGGCGGGTTGGTATATGACAATCTCAACCTGTTCGAGTCCTGGGCTCAAACCGGCGGGCAGTTTTAGGTTCCGTCATTTCCGGTTCTTCAGCGTCCTCCACGACAGCAAGCAAATCAGGAAGAACTTCGTCGTTGGAGCTGTGCGAATCGGCGGCAGCCGCCCGATTGCGTTTTCAACCCCTTCGATGAAAGCGAGCACGTCCGTCCGCACAAACGAACGCGACAAGTCGTAGTCCGCGTGGTGCCGCTTCTCTTGCGCGTTGCAAAACGTCTGGGCGATGACCCGGATGTCTGCAGGTACCGCAAAGCTCACAAGAGCTGGGACGACGTGCACCGGGAGCGTGCCGCCGCCGAACGATTTACACGCGTCTTGCATTTCTCCATGATCGAATGCACGCGCCAACACATCCCGATAAGCACGCCGATCCTGGCGATTACCGAACATCATTTGGCAAGCATG
>DASSFG010000470.1:0-3620 GCA_035694685.1 Pirellulales bacterium | reverse complement strand
TGAAGACAAGGACGGCGGCGAGCAGAGCCATTACTCGTCGCTGGGCGTCAGCGGCCTGCTCGGCGGCCAAGGCTCTGCCTTGATTCCCGTCGGCAACCGCCGCATGGCCCGCCGCGACGAGCACGACGCCGAGTCGAATGGGAACGGCCACCATAACGGCAACGGTCACGCCAAAGTAAATGGCAATGGCCATGCCAAGCTGAACGGCAATGGCCACGCCAATGGCAATGGCAAGCCCTACGGCACGTTGCCGATCATCGATCGGCTGTCGTAAGCCCGATTGCCAATTTACAAAGAAAACACCGCGGGCCGGAACCAATCCGGCCCGCGGTTTTGTTTTATAGTAGCAGGCACACTCCGTGTGCCGCAGCCGCGTCCCGCGGAGGATGGCCTTCCCAGCCGTCCGGTTCGTCGCCGGCCGACAGATTTTATCGCCTTCACCGTCATCAGGTGCCGCATGTCGCCCCTTCGCAAACGCCGCACTCGCCAGCACGTCATCGCTGACCTGAGCTTCAATTACGTTGAGCGGCTCATCCTGCGCCGCGGTTGGGTCGCGCGCCGCCCATATCCCGACTACGGCGTCGACATGCAGATGGAAACCTACAATGACGAGGGCGAGGTCGAAAACGGATGGGTCTTGTTCCAGCTCAAAGCGACAGATCGCATGACCCGCAAACGGGGCGCGATCCCCGTTCGATTGGAATGGAGCGAGCTGCTATATTGGTTAAATGAGCGATTGCCAGGCATCTTGGTTTACTACGACGCTCAAGCAGACTGCGCATGGTGGCTGCACTTGCAACAGGCGCTTCGCGCGGTCGAGTTGCGGATTGATGCCCCGCCGGCAGATACGATAACCTTTCACGTACCAATGGAAAACGTCCTCGACGAAGCGGCGATCCTGAGCTTTGCGAAGCTTCGCAACGCTGCGGTTCCGAGCATTGGAGATCGAGCATGGTGAAACGGAGCGACATCCGATTCAGCCAGCTTCAGGCATTCCTTGAACGCCTGGGCTTTTCTGGAACTCGCGACAATCGGGGCTGGCGTTTCGAGCACGAACCATCTGAGACGATTTTCGTCTTTCGCCCCTATCGGCGAACCGAGCGCGTTTTCATGCCCGACTTGTTTGGCATCCGCTGGCAACTCGATGGCCGCGGCCTGCTGCCCGAGCAAGCGTTCGATGAATCGCTGACGAAAACGCCCGCGTGACAGGGGGGTGAAGAGTCGATGGCGGTTCGTGACGTAGAGCAGGAATTCGCCGACCGCGGCATCGAGCGACACGGCATCAAGTTGTTGCGGCCGGCCGACGCGCGGGCATTCCTCGCGCGTTGCCGCCAGCATGGAATTGAAGTGCTGGGCATTGACGGCTTTCGCGTTGACGGCGACAGCATTCAGCCGCTCGTGGAACACAGCATCGACCTAACCTTGCGGTCCTCTCGCGGCGCTCCAATCGAGGAGGCCACCGACTTCTTGGCATCGCGGCTCGGTACCGATTTTTGGTTTGAGGTTGTCGTGGAGCGGTAAAACACCGGGGAGTGAGACTTTCCGTGGTAAAGAAAAGCAATATCCGCTTCGCCCAGCTCCGCGCATTCTTTGAAGGCATGGGCTTTTCCGCGACGCGCGAGAAGAAAGGCTGGCGGGTCGAGCACGCGCCGACGGGAACCGTTTTCATCTTCCGCCCCTATCGTTCCAACGAGTTGGTTTACGCGCCCGATCTCTTTCTCATTCGCTCGCAACTCGATGCTCGGGGCCTGGTTGCCGAAGATGAATTCAACGAATCGCTAACCAAAACGCCCGTGTGAGCGACGCGTGCCGATACAACCATGGCCGACCGCATCTACATCGAAACTACGATCGCCAGCCATTTGGCCGCACGGCCGAGCCGCGACGTGGTGATTGCGGGCCATCAGCAGACGACGCACGAATGGTGGGACACTCGGCGAGAAAGCTACGAATTGTGCGTCTCCGAAGTCGTGCTCGAGGAAGCGGCACTCGGCGATCCGCAGGCGGCTCAAGACCGACTCGACATCCTCAACGACATGACGCTGCTGCCAATCGCGCCCGAAGCGCTGCCGTTGGCTGAGGCGTTGGTTCAAGCAGGTGCCTTACCCAAACAGGCCGCCCACGACGCGCTGCATATTGCCGTCTCAGCCGTGAACTGCATACCATATCTATTGACGTGGAACTGCCGGCACCTTGCGAATGCGACGATGCGGCCCATCATCGAGGCAGTCTGCGCGGCAAAGGGGTTTAAGGCGCCGATTATCTGCACGCCCGAAGAACTCTTGGGAGCGAAACCATGAACGACCCTATCGTCGACGAGGTTTGGAGGATCAAGGATGAATTGGCCGCTCGCTTCAACTACGACTTGAAAGCCATCTACGAACATCTGAAGCAACGCGAAAAGGAGCGTGAACAAACGACGGGGCGGAGATATCTTGCCCCTCCGCCCCGCGTCAAGCCGGCGACCGCGAATCCGCTAACTGCACCCACGGCGGCACCAGCCAGCGCACCGTTGCCGGAGGGTGGCCCTTCTGCCGAACATTAGCCCGGTAATTGGTTTGGAAAGATTGGCGTTTGCATTTTGAATTTTGCGCTTTGCATTTTGAATTTTCTCAGTGGCGTTTTCTTGCCGACCAACGCCGAACGGAACCGCGAACAATGGCGACCGAAGCGCAGTGCAGGCGGGCCCTGGATCCTTTCGAGAACGAGCTAAGCCAGCGGAAGAACGTTGTCGGCCTTGGCATTGTGCCGGCCCACGATGAATCACCGTTTGGGCACGGCCCTATGGCCGTCGCGGTCTATGTGGCGAAGAAGCTTCCATCCAACCGGCTCGCAGAGGAGCCGGCGCTAAATGGAAATCACAGACCGTGATAACCAATTCGACCGCCTGCGCCACGTCCGATGGGTTCAGCCGATGCTTTCCTCGACGTGCGGCGTTATAATTTTGGTGGATTCGGAATGTTGCGAATCACGTTGACGAGCGCGATTGAGTCAGAAAGGTGCGTCATGGAAATCGAAGGAGTTGTTCACAACGGCGTAATTGTGCCTGACGACGGGGCGGCATTGACTGAAGGAGCCCGAGTCCGGATCACGCCGGTTGTCGTCGAAAAGGGCAAATCATTTGGCGAACGATTCGCGGAATTCAAGGGAGCGGCACGCGGGCTGCCGGAAGATCTGGCGGCGCAGCACGACCACTATCGCTTGGGAACACCGAAGCGATGACTGTCTTCGCTGACACCTTCGCATTGATTGCCTGGCTCAACCCGCGCGATAGCGCCCGAACCCGACAAAGCCTGGTCGCTGACGGACTGCATCTCGTTCAGCGTTATGACGGAGCGTGGGCTAACGGACGTCCTCACGGCGGACCATCATTTTGAGCAGGCCGGTTTTCGAGCCGTTTTCAAATAGCCCGAGGATCTTCTGGGTGCAAAACCATGAACGACCCGATTGTCGATGAAGTCCGCAGGGTTTGTCAGGCTGGAAAGCCTGACCTACTACTGCCGGTTCTGCATCCGTAAGAGAGTGACCATGTACCGCGACGGCCGAGATTCTCCCAGCCACAACGAGTGAGCGAATGGAATACGGCAGCCACGGTCGTTAACCCGCATTGCGCACCTGTC
>DASSFG010000469.1:0-8382 GCA_035694685.1 Pirellulales bacterium | reverse complement strand
ACTCGCTGCGCTCGTCCCACCCTGCGCCGAAACCATCTCTGCCCTTGCCGCTCAAGCGGCGATGCCATAAGCTTGTCGCCAGGTTCGGCGGTCAGAGGACGGAAGACCGCAAGCAGACACGGTTTGAGGCTGGCATGGAATCGAGCCGCTCCCTTTCCACTTCGACACTGCCTTTTGACAGGCAAGCGGCGACGAGCGACTCGTCGCTAGAGCTCGCGAATCAAGTCGACTCAGCTATCACGCGGGCAACGCAATGGCTGCTGGCCCAGCAGCAGCCCGCAGGCTATTGGTGTGGAGAGCTCGAAGGCGACACCATCCTCGAAAGCGAATACATCCTGCTCTTGGCCTGGTTGGGCCGGCACGACTCGCCCGAAGCCCACAAGGCCGCCCGCTACATCCTTTCCAAGCAGCTTGCCGACGGCGGCTGGTCGCTCTATCCCGGCGGAAAGCTGGAAGTCTCGGCCAGCGTGAAGGCGTATTTTGCCCTCAAGCTGACCGGGCATCCGGCCAGTGCCGAACACATGCAACGCGCACGGCAAGCGATTCTCGCGCATGGCGGCGCCGACGCCGTCAACAGCTTCACACGCTATTACCTGGCGCTGCTCGGACAAATCTCCTATGAGCAATGCCCCGCAGTGCCGCCCGAGTTTTTGCTCTTGCCCGACTGGTTTCCGGTCAACCTTTATTCCATCAGTTCGTGGAGCCGCACCATCCTGGTGCCGCTGTCGATCATGTCGGCCTATCGGCCGGCGCGCTCGCTCGAATCGCGTTTGGGCATTCGCGAGCTGTTCTTGCAGTCGCCCGAGAAGTGGCCGCCGTTGCGATGCCCGGGACTAAAAGGCGGCACCGGGCCGCTGAGCTGGGACCGTTTCTTTCGCGTGCTCGATAGCGGCTGGAAGTGGTGCCAGCGAAAGAGGGTGCTGCCGCTACGGCGACGCGCAATTAGCGTCGCCGCCCGCTGGATGATCGACCGTTTTGCCGGCAGCGACGGCCTGGGCGCCATTTTTCCGCCGATCATCTGGAGTATTGTCGCGCTGAAGTGCCTGGGGCACGATGACGAGTCGCCCGAGGTTCAATACTGCCACGAGCAGCTCCGCGGCTTGATGATCGAGGAAGACGATACTTTGCGGCTGCAGCCGTGCAAATCGCCCGTGTGGGACACGGCGATCAGCCTGCGGGCATTGGCCGCGGTGGGAAACGCCGGCGGCCGACGGCAGGCCGAGCGGGGCGTCGGCTGGCTGCTCGACCAGCAGATACTTCGCCCCGGCGATTGGTCGGCGAAGGTGCAGGTTCCGCCCGGCGGTTGGTGTTTCGAGCACGCGAACGATTTCTACCCCGACCTGGACGACACGGCCATGGTCGCCATGGCCCTGGCCGACCAGTTCGTTGCCACCAGCGCTGCGGCCAAGGGCGAGCGAAGCGCCGACGAGCTGCTCTCGCGCACGACCAAGGCCATTGCGCTGGCTGAGCGTTGGATGCTGGCCTTCCAGAACCGCGACGGCGGCTGGGGCGCTTTCGATCGCGACAACGACGCCGCCTTTCTCTGCCACGTGCCATTTGCCGATCACAACGCCATGATCGACCCCAGCTCGCCTGACCTGGCGGCGCGGGTGCTCGAAAGTTTGGGTGCCCTGGGCCGGCGCGTGGGCGACCCGGCGGTCGACCGCGGCGTGGCGTACCTACGCAACTCGCAAGAGGCCGATGGTAGCTGGTTTGGCCGCTGGGGCGTGAATTACATTTATGGTACCTGGCAGGTGCTCGTCGGATTGGCGGCGGTGGGTGTGGCGGCCGACGATCCGCTGATGGTCGGCGGAACCGAATGGTTGTTGGCCCATCAACAGGCGAGCGGCGGCTGGGGGGAATCGTGCGATACTTACGCGAATCCAAGCCTGCGCGGCCAAGGGCGGCCTACGGCTTCGCAAACGGCGTGGGCGGTTCTCGGACTTTTGGCTGCCGACCGCCACAGCGACCCGGCCACGCTGCGCGGCGTTCGTTATCTCGTAGCGCAACAAGCGGCAGACGGCGTTTGGGAAGAGACGGAGTTTACGGGCACCGGCTTTCCGCTGGTGTTTTACTTGCGATATCACCTTTATCGGGCGTATTTTCCACTGTTGGCGCTGACGAAATGGAAGAAAGCAGTGCAAATGACGAATGACCACTGACGAATGACGAAAGAATGACGAAATCCGAATGACGAATCGCTAGAACAACAGAAAGTTTTCATGAGCGTTCCCCTGTCGCAGATGTGGACGGTAGCAAGTTATGTGCTGGGCCGACGGCTGCGCGGCGTCGAGCGCTACCCGCTCGTGCTGATGCTTGAACCGCTGTTTCGCTGCAATCTGGCTTGCGCGGGCTGTGGGAAGATTCAATTCCCCACCGAGGTGCTCCGCCGGCAACTAACGCCGGAACAATGTTTTCGTGCGGTCGATGAGTGCGGCGCGCCAATGGTTTCGATTCCCGGCGGCGAGCCCCTGTTGCACCCGCAGATCGACGAGATCGTCGCGGGTCTGGTGGCGCGTAAGAAGTACGTCTACCTTTGCACGAACGCGCTCAAGCTCGAAGAGTGCCTGCCGCGGTTTACGCCGTCCAAATACTTGTCGTTCTCGGTACACATGGACGGCCCGCGAGACGAGCACGATCGGGCCGTTTGTCGCGACGGCGTGTACGACGTCGCCGTGCGGGCAATCAAGGCGGCACTGGCGGCCGGTTTTCGAGTGACAACGAACACCACCTTGTTCAACGATGCCGAGCCGGAGCGTTTTCGTGAGTTCTTCGATACGGCCATGGAACTGGGCGTCGAGGCGATGATGTTGTCGCCAGGCTACAGCTACGAAAAGGCGCCGGACCAGGAACATTTTCTCCAGCGCGAGCAGACTAAGGGACTTTTCTTGCGCTTGCTGGCGAACCCCAAGCCGCATTGGCGGTTCAATCAGTCGCCGTTGTTCTTGGAGTTTCTCAAAGGCACAATCGACTTGGAGTGTACGCCGTGGGGTACGCCCACGTTTAATTTGTTCGGCTGGCAGAAACCTTGCTACCTGTTGGGCGACGGCTACGCGGCCACTTTCGAGGAGCTGATGCGGACGACCGATTGGTCGGCTTACGGCCGCCGCAGTGGCAACCCAAAGTGTCAGGACTGCATGGTTCACTGCGGCCACGAGCCGACGGCGGTCCGCCAGACGTTCCATACCTGGCGGGGGCTGTTTCAAACCGCCTGGCTCACGGTCGTCGGCCCGCGCCGCGTCAGCCCGCGCGAGCTGGCCGCGGCCGCGTCGAAATCCCGCCCCGCGACGACGCCGAAGCTCTTGCACGAGCTGCCGGTGCTGAGGGTTCGCAACCCTTTGGAGTGCGGCGATTTATCGCCGCTTTGACTTGCGGCGGAGCCGCTTTCTTTGGATGCGTCGGGCCGGCGGCCAAGAGCGGCACGACGAAAGAAAGGTCGCTCCGCGACCGACAAAAGCGGCGATAAATCGCCGCACTCCAAAGGCTGGTGCCGCCTCCTCGGTCGCCTAGGACAAAACACGCATCAAATAGCCGCGGATCCACAGTTTGATTCGGGTAAGCTAGAATAGTTGTCTCTAAGTTTCCGATCCCTTGTCCGCATTCTCTCGGTCCGTGCCTGCCGTCCGACTACTCGCCATCGACATCGACGGCACGCTCGTCAATAGCCGCGACGAATTGACGGACGCGACGCGACAAGCTTTGCACCGCGCTTGCGACGCCGGCCTCAAGATCGTGCTGGCGACCGGGCGACGCTACAGTCGCGCCTTACCGCTCGTCGAACCGCTCAGAATCGACGCGCCGCTGGTGACCGCCAGCGGTGCGCTGATCAAACACCCGCTCGACCATCGCACGCTCTTTCGGGCCAGTTTCGAGCGGCGGCTGCTTTGCGACCTGCTGAGTATTGTGGAACACCGTGGTTTTGAAGCCGTGCTTTACGCCGATTCCTATCACCAAGGCTTTGACTTTTACTGCCAACGCATCGACGTCGAAGGGGCCGAACTGGCCGACTATTTGGCCCTCAATCCGGGCTGCCATCGGCTCTGGCCGGCGCTCATGCGACATCCGCCCGACGGCGTGTTCGCCGGCTTTTCGACCGGCACGCGTGAGGAAATGCTGGCCCTGCACGAGGAGCTGCAACGCGAACTGCCGGGACTCCTCTACACCCACGTCTTGCGCAGTCCGCGATACATCGGCCACATGTGCGAAATTGCTCCCTTCGGCGTGACGAAATGGTCGGGCATTCAACACGTCGCCGCGGAGTGGGGCATTTCGCCCGAGGAAATGTGCGCGGTGGGCGATGACGTGAACGACCTTCCAATGATCCAGGCGGCCGGCATTGGCATCGCAATGGGCAACGCCCAAGCCGAGGTAAAAGCCGCTGCCGACTACCTCGCCCCAACCCACGACCAAGACGGCCTGGCCGACGTCGTCGATTTCCTACTCGATGGCCGGGAATTAGGCTTAGCACAATCCCGCGCCCACCGCGATGCGGATCAACTCGATGCGCGTGCCGGCGCCTAGCTTGCGCATCAGCGCCGCTCGGCGAATGTGTACTGTTCGCAAGCTCACGCCCAATTCACGGGCAATCTGCTTGTTGAGCTTGCCCGCGGCCGTTAAGTGCAAGAGCCGCCGATCCGCCTCCGAAAGAGGAAAACTTCTAGCGGCGGTCCCGATGTCCGCTGTACTACCATCTCGGTCGAAGTCGGGCACTTCAAGCGCCAGCGAGATGGCCTCCGCGAGCGAGTGCTCCTCCGGCGGTTTTTCAATCACGTCGTGGGCCCCGGCGTGCATGAGCTTGACGGCCCGTGTCACGTCGCCCGCTTCGACCAAGGCAATCACCGGCAGGTAGGGCCTGGCGCCAGCCAGTTCGCTGATGGCGGCCACGGCGTCGATGCCCTGTTGCGTTGCGTCGACCACCAGACAATCACGCCGCGGCTGCGGCTCCAACTGGCGCGCTTTCAGGAAGTCGGCCGTGGAACGTACGATCGCGATATCGGCGCCGTCGGCGGGCAGCGAGGCAATCATCTCACGAACGTCCTCGCCGCAGCCGAGCAACGAAACTAAGGGACGCGCCGTGCTGCGCAAAGCCGGTCGGTTGCGCCGGTACTCCGCTAACGACACTCTGCAAGCGTTGATTCGCTCGCGCGAATGGATCGACTGCTGGTAGGCCCTAGCCAGCCGCTCGCACGAAACCGCGATTTTGTCGCGGATGCGGCTCATCACCGCCGAAATATCCTCCAAGTGGTAGGGCGCCCAAACGACGTCGTCAAAACCTTCGCCAATCGATTCGCCCGGTGCCTCGACCGTGCTGCTCACTGCGATCAGCGGAGTGCCGATCAGGGCCGCCGTCTGCCGCAAATGGTGGACGACGGAAAGCCCATTGGGCGCTGCCAAGGTTGCGTTGACGAAGACCACGTCGGGCTTGATCGCCGGCGCTTGCAGCGAAGCGACGTGAGCGCTGGCGGCGATTTGCACGTCGTGGCCGCAGCGCTTGAGCATTCCGGCCACCTGCGAAGCGGCGGAGTCCTCACCAATAACCAAAACACGCATTGCGCACTCGAAAGCGTTCATCTCATTTCCCCTCTTAATGAGACACGAAATCGAATTGCCTGTGTCAGAGGCATCCGTTCTGGTAGTGACTGGCTCAGTCTAGCGAATTTCATGCCGCTTAGTCCACCCCTCGCAGGTAGCGGATGTTGTCGCAAAATTGAGTTCGTCGCTCGATGCGCCCCCGTCGTCGTAGAGTGGGACTGGCCTGCGCAAAATCCAGTTTCGCAATGCGCCCCGCTTGATGCTGGTTTTGTTCCGCCACGTCCGGGGCTTGCCCCCGGCGGGCGCTGACTGACAGGCTAGATGTCCGGCAGCATACGCGCGCCCGTTTCCGCGGTGCATCCGCCGCCGGAGGCGGCGGATGCAACGCGGAAACGGAAGGAATTTGTTGCGGGGAGGCGCGTTCTAGCCTGTCAGTCACCGCTCCACCGGGACAAGCCCGGCGGGGGCGGAGCGGAACAAATTCAGCATAAGATTCACCTCGTTCTGGCCTGAAAATCGATCATTTTGGGCAGTCCAGGGTGAGACCAGCGAGCTTGCGAGCTCCGGCCCACCCTACGTCCGTCGCTTTAGCGTGAGTGGCCAACGCAACTTTAGGACACCATCGGACGTTGGCCGACTATTCTGGATCATCGGCGATCACCGATTGGATGATCGCACGTACTCCAGGGGTCAAGTGGAACCACTCACCGCCGATGTGAAAGTTCGCCAGTCGTCGGTGCAACGACGCCTCGCGCGCCCGGCCGCCGGCGATGCGTCCCAAAAGTTTCAGCGGCCCCGGAAACGACGCCGCAAGCTGGTCGAAACGTCTGCCGACGTCGCTCGAGATGCCGATCTTCACGTGATCGGCTCCAACTGCCTCGATAAAGTACACCTCGCCTGAAGTGCCGGCGCAAATGCCGACGTCGAGCAAGAGATCGGTGGCCAGGGCGTTGATCCGCTCGACAAACTCCGCCGCGTGGGCGCCGGCGGCCGCCGCCGAGAGCGAGCCGGCAAGCTTGCGCAAGCGGCGCGCGGCGACGAAGGCCAACCGGCGACGTGCCGCGGCATCGTCACCCCAATTATCCGCCGGGCCGGCGAGGGCAGGCGCACCTGCTTCCGCGCCGCCCGGGCCCGTGAACACCACGCCCCGGATGGCGCGCAGCACCGCCGTCTGCGACTTAGGCGACGCGCATGTCGCATCGAGCTGGCTGGCGGGCAGGTGCCTGGCGATGCGCATATAGCGCTGCGCCGTGCGAATCGAGCCCTCAAAATTCTTCCGCAACCAGCGCAACCAGCCTCCTTCTTCGCAAAGATCGCGCGCCTGCACCAGCGAGTGCCCGGCGCCGACCATGTGGTTGATCGCAGCGCCGGCCGCTGCCGCGGCCCAACGATGACTCAAGTTGGCTGACCGCGCCAGCAGCTTCAAGGTCTTTCGCCGCTCGTCGGCCATGCGTGCCAGCGGGTTTGGTGCGTTGGTTGTCATGGTGTACCTCGCTCTCCGTCTCGACGGGCCGAGCCACGCGCGGGCTTTTCCCTCACCCAGATAATCTCACCCCTGGCCTGCTGCGCTTCGCACTCGTCGAGATCGGTGTCGATCATCTGCTGCAAGCGGGCGAGTGCGGCCTTCACGTTCTCGGCCTCGTCGCCAAACGGAAAGCCCTTGCCGATGAGATTGGTCAACGAGTCATTGACCGAGCGGACGAGCCTGAGGGCTTCCTTGACGAACGGCCCCGACGCGCGCCAAACCGGACCCGTACGACGATGCTTTTTCTCGTTCTCGTCTTGGGCAACGGCCACAGCGCCGCTGCTCGCGGCACCATCGCCAATTCGGCAGCGCGCTGCCGAATTGGCACCGTCGGGCCCCCCTTTGTCCACCCGAATAATTGCCGCAAGTGCTTTCATAGCTTGTCGTTGCGACGAGAATCCTTCGGGGTGCTCTTCGCAGAGCCGCGACCAGTTCCGGGCCAGATTCATATAGTCGCGCGCGGTTCGTAGCGACAGCCGCTTCTCTTCGTGCTGTGGGAAGTGCAATTGGAAAAAGGCTTCCCATTGGCCCCACTCGCACAGGTCGTAGGCTTTGAGCAGTGCCTGGCCCGACTTAACGGCATGTTCGACGGCCTTGATGACATTTTTCTCGGCCCGCTGGTGTTCGCGCAGCGCTTGCTGGGCAAACTTATGCGCCGCCTCGGGGAACTGGGTGGGATCGACCGGCGTTTTCGCACTCTCATGCGACATGGCTGATACTCCTAAAAAAGTAGGGAGGGGGAAAAGAGGTTAAGGGTTTACGGGCTAGGGCTATGGGTCAGGGGCTCCAGCAATGAGCAATGGGCAACGAGTCGCAAGCGGAGGCACGGCCGTGCCGTCACTCATTGCTCATTGCTCGTTTCTCATCGCTACTTCGCGCGCGGCGCAGCGGCGCGCGAAGCTTGATTCTTGGAAAACCTAAGACTGCGTAGAGATTGCGTCTGGGCGTCACTCGACGGCGTAACGCGACCGGCAGGCGCCAGCCTGACTTGGTGTTAGAACTTGGCTCGCGTGATCGAGGCCGGCGGTGTCTTATTTGGCCAACTGCGGCCCTCCTTCACGCGAACCGAACGTAAGTGTACAAGCGTCGCTATCATTGTCAAGCATTTTGTGACCCCAAAATATAGCGGTTGGCTATCGGACGACCACAAGATGTTGTATGACGCCCGCGGGAAACACTAATCCGCGATCGCGGTAGGGATGGCCCTTGCGGGCCACCCCCCGCACAGATCCGTACTTGAAGAGCTACCTCATACGGCTCCTACCTTGAGTCGAGCGTAAAATCGTTGGTGTGGATATGGATGCAGGATTTTAGGCCGAGGGAGA
>DASSFG010000468.1:0-3162 GCA_035694685.1 Pirellulales bacterium | reverse complement strand
AAGTCGCGGGCCAGCGCCAGAGCATTGCCGGCGGCGACGACGTGCGCCACCGCGGCGCCTGCGGAGGCCGCCGCACGGCGGTGGTTCAAGTTCGCCGAACGGGCCAAGAGCTTGAGCATGTTTCGCCGCTCGGTGGCCATCTGCGTGAGAGCTTCCGAGAGTGGTGTCGTTAGTTGTCGCGGTCATCTTCAACCTCCTTTCGCGGCTGGGCGCTGGTCGCTGGCGGCACATTATCGGTGACGAAACTCCACTCGCCGGCGGCTTGCAATGCTCCCGCCTCATCAAGCTCGCCGTTGAACATCGCTCGCAGGCGATCGAGCGCCTCTTGCGCGCGCTCGGCCTCCGATTCCAGCGGATACCCGCGCGCCACCAGTCCGTTCAACGAGGTTTCCAGGGCGGTAACCAACTTCAGCGCCTCACGCACAAACGGCCCCGAGGCCCTCCAAACAGGTCCGGGCACGTCGTCCGGCGCGCTCGCATTCGCGCCCACCTGGGCGCTTTTGCCGCGCGCACTCGCGCCCACCTGGGCGCGAGCGCGCACGCTCGACCTGGGCTGATCGCCCTCGTCGCCGCTGAGGATCGCCGTAATGGCTTTGGCAGCCTGCTGTTGCGACGACGGCTCCGCGGGGCACTGAGCCGCGAGCTGTGGCCAGTTTTTGGCCAGCCGCATGTACTTCTGCGCGGTCCGGAGAGCGAGCTTATTTCTGAAGTGCATCTCGAAGAAGTTTCGCCATTGGCCGAAGTCGCCTTACTCGCCCGATGAGTGCGGCGCTGCTCCGAGCGTCCGATACCCTCGCATCGAAGGCAGAAGGCCGGTTCTGCTTACCGATGGTCGAGGGCGCGCTTTGGGTTACCGCGCCTCGGGCAGCTTTGGCACCGTGTAGAGATGGCCGCACGCGTTGCAGCGGTAGAGGGTGGGGGCGGGCCGGCCGGTCGAGTCCTTTCGCTCGACCTTTCCCACATCCTTTTGATCGCTCTTGTTGCCGCACGAAGGACAAGCGCGCTTCATTGGGTGTCCTTTTGTCTGTTGGCGTCTTCGAGTTCCTTGCGTGCCGCCTCAAGCTGGCCTTCGGCCGCTTCGATGTGCTTGATAAAGTCTCGACCCTTTTGGCCAAGCTCATTTGCGTGGCCTCTTAGCTCTTCTAATCGGTCAAGAATTTTGGCTATCTCGCGGTCCATAAACCAACACCTGGCTTGATCGTCCGGCAAAGCGCGAGACGATGCGAGAATTCTAACTAGCTCCTGCGTTGCCACAAAACGAAAAATGGCCGATCTCGCCCTGTTTCCGAATTGCGCAATGCCTTTGCGCCTTTACCGCCTTTGCGTGAGTTTATGGCTTCAACCTGAGCTCAGATGGTTTGAGTCGCCGACATTTTCAGCCTGGCGGCTCAACCAAAGGCGCTCAAGACATTCTCGCGCGATGGCAAATGCGGTGGAATTGTGCATACCGTTATGGAACAGTCGTGGGCAAAAGGCAATCACACCGGCCCGTTGACACTTGCGAGGGAGTCGGCGGTCAGAGCGGCAGGCCGTTGGGCGGCCGGTTGGCCCAACCGCCAACTGGCGTTCTGTGCCGCGGCCGAGCATAATGTCCCCAATTGCTTCCGCACCTGACAAACAAGGAAACACCGATGCACATCCTGAAGAAGCGTTTCGCGTTCGGACTGGCGGCCACGATCTGCCTGCTTTCTGGTTGCCTGGCAACCGCCGAGGAAAAGTGGATTCCCCTGTTCGACGGCACGTCGCTCGACGGTTGGGAGAAAGTGGGCAGTGAACAAAGCGTGTGGGAAGTGAAGGACGGGGCCATCAGCGGCTCCGGCGTCGCTTCCATGCTGGTTTGCACGAAAGGCCCCTACAAAAACTTCCGTTATCGGGCGGAGATCAAGATCAACGACAAGGGCAACTCGGGGCTGTATTTTCGTACCACGCGCAAGCCCGGCTTCACGGACGGATACGAAGCCCAGATCGACAGCACACACGCCGACCCGATTCGGACCGGCTCGCTCTACGGCATGTGCCACGTCTACCGCCAGCTCGTCAAGCCCGACACCTGGTTTACCTATGAACTGCAAGTGCGCGACGACGTCTGGCGCGGCCGTGAGATGACGTGCATCAAGATCACGGTGGATGACACCGAGCTTTACGAATACCTCGATTTCGAGAAGACCTTCAAGGAAGGGCATTTTGCCTTCCAGCAGCACGACCCCGGCAGCCGGGTGGCAATTCGCAAGGTCGAGGTGATGCCGCTGGCGGATTAAAGGGCCCATCGCTCCTTACGTCCGCTGTCGGTTTGAATTGAGAAGGCATTTGACGTAAAATGACCGCATGGTATTAACCCTTTCGCTTTCACCGGATCTTGAGGACCGACTTCGCCAAGAAGCTGAGCGACGGGGCGCCTCCCTCGATGCAGTAACGATTGACCTGCTTAACCAACATTTGCCGAGGGACTCAGACCGACGGCGCGCCGCGGCCATCGCCTTACTGCGCACCTGGGCGGAAGAGGACGCGGCACTGTCGGACGAAGCCCTCGCGGAAAACGCCGCGGTGCTGCGTGCGTTTGACGCGGACCGCACGTCGAATCGCAAATTGTTCGAAGATCGTCCGGAGTAAATAAACGCGGTGGCGCGGCTGGTGTTGCTTGATTCTGGTCCCTTAGGGCTCCTCACGGCGCCACGCCATAAAAAAGCGCCGCAAGCATGCGTTCAGTGGCTAGAGAACTTGATTCGCGCGCGTTGCCGCGTGATCGTTCCCGAGATCACCGACTATGAACTACGCCGGGAACTCTTGCGCGCGGGCAAGACGGCCAGCGTCGGCCGCCTCGATGCGCTCGCGCTGGCGACAGAGTATTTACCTATCACAACGGTCGCGATGCGGCGCGCCGCTGAAGTTTGGGCACAAGCGCGCCAACAAGGGCAGCCCACGGCAAGCGACAAGACCATCGATGCCGACATGATTCTTGTTGCGCAGGCACAAACCATCGGCCAACCGTTCGTTGTCGCGACCACGAACGTAGGCCATTTGTCCCGGTTTGTTGCCGCTGACTTGTGGCAAAACATCAATCCCTGACCTGCCCTCTTAAATGCCAGGCACGGTCTTGGATGCCCGGCCCGGAAATTGCTAGCCGTGCATCCGACAGAAGTGCGTTTAGCTGCTTTCCTATGG
>DASSFG010000467.1:0-14170 GCA_035694685.1 Pirellulales bacterium | reverse complement strand
TCTGTAGGGAACGCGTTCCCTACAGGGACCGATGGAGGTTTTCCAACCCGAAGTTTAAGAGGAGACAAGGCACTAGCTGTGTGCCCTCCGATGCCGCAGCCGGCACACCGTATCTCATTAATGACCAAGGCAGTTTCCCACCAATTGCTTGCATTGTCCGCAAGGGCGGATATGTTGAGTTGAATCAATTCAATGGGCCAGTTCCACACTTCGTCCTCATGAAATCCGCAAGATCACCTCGCCTTACCGTCAACCATTCGTTCCGTTCGCGCCCCTCTTCCGTCTGGCGGCGCCGCATCCGCCTTGAAGCGCTTGAGTCGCGCAACATGCTCTCGGCCAGTACGTTGGTCGAGGCCGCTCTCGACGGCATCCTCGCTGTGCCTGCCACTCATTCGGTCCGCGGAATCACCAACACGGTCGTCTCCGGCGACACACCCGGCCAAATCAGCAATGCCTATGGCTTCAATCAGGTGTCGTTCAATTACGGCAACCAGACCGTAGCCGGCAATGGCGCGGGCCAAACCATCGCCATTGTCGATGCTTATGGCGACTCGAACATCACGAGCGATTTGCACGCTTTCGACAAAGAGTTCGGTTTGCCCGACCCAGTGCTCAACGTCGTCAATCAAAACGGCGGCACGCGGCTGCCTGGCAATAATAGTGGTTGGGCCTTGGAAACGTCGCTCGACGTGGAGTGGGCCCATGCTATGGCCCCGCAGGCCAAGTTGTTGCTGGTCGAGGCCAATTCGAGCAACCTTTCCGATCTGTTGTCGGCCGTAAACTATGCTCGTAATCAGCCCGGCGTCGTGGCCGTGTCGATGAGCTGGGGAGCCAGTGAGTTTTCGAGCGAAACAAGTTACGACAGCTATTTCACCACTCCCTCAGGCCACGGCGGAATTACCTTCGTGGCCGCATCGGGTGACAACGGCGCTGGGGCGATCTGGCCCGGCGTATCGCCGAACGTCTTGAGCGTGGGCGGCACGACGCTGTCATTGAGCAACGGTGCTTATGGCAGCGAAACTGCCTGGAGCGGCAGCGGCGGCGGGGTGAGCCAGTATGAACCGCAGCCGACGTATCAAAGTCAGAGCCAGCTTGTGACGCAAAGCGCCACCAGCCGCACGGCGCCCGACGTGGCCTACAATGCCGATCCTAACAGCGGCGTGGCCGTTTACGATTCGCTGAGCTACAGCGGACAAACGGGCTGGTTCCAGGTAGGTGGCACCAGTGCCGCCGCGCCGCAATGGTCGGCCCTCGTTGCCGTGACGGACCAAGGCCGCCAACTCGCCAACGGCAATACGCCCAACTCCTTGCCCAACGCGCAAGCCAGCTTGTACAGCCTGGCGAGCAACGCCGCCACGTACTCAAGCACGTTTCACGACATCACCACGGGCAGCAACGGCTACAATGCCGGCACGGGTTACGACCTGGTGACCGGCCTGGGCACGCCGCAGGTCGGACCACTCGTGCAGGCCCTCGTGCAAGTCCAGGCGACGGCGTCGATCAGCGTTACGGCCTCAGCGCCCAAATCGGGTACAGGTTCCGGTACCCCAACAGCCGACCCCAGCCTCGTCGTGGACTTGATTTTGCTGGACGTGACGCCGCCGCCCGCGAGGGCCGCTTTCGTTCCGCTGATCGTGGCGACGAACCCATCGGCACCGGCGGCGGCCGGTTCCTTGGTGATGCCGGCGGCTACGCCCATGCAACTGGCCACCAACAGCATGCTGACCGACGATCCCACGGCCGTGCCCTTCAAGCCGCTCAAGCGCGCCAGCGCCTCCAGTGCGGCGGCGCCATCGGCCGAAGCCTCAACGTGGCGGACGGGATCAAGCAGTGCCTGGTATGACCGAGACGTTGAAGCGATTACGAGCTCGTGGTTATCGCTGCATCAAGACTCGACGGTGGCGAACGACGTTGCCGACGCGATCTTTGCCGAAAGCACCTTCGATGGTGACATATCCTCGGCGGAACCGATCGTAGGCTTCGCACTGGCTTCGCAGACATACTCCAGCCCATTGACAGTGGCGATTGGCCTGATCGCCGCCGCCGTGCTCATCGAACGAGGAAACCGCCGCGACCAAGCTCCCTTGGACGTAAGACGTGAGCGGCCTGCTCAGCGGCTTCGCAGCTAGCGTAAAGCACGTATGGGCATGCCGACTTCCGGCGCCATGCCGTCGATTGTCAGATTGTCCAGACGGCATTGTCCCGCAAGGCGTCAAGGAGCATTCAAAGGAAATGCGCTGATGGCCGACCCGCCAGGCTACACGACACGGCTACAGGGCCTGGTGGACCGCTGGGCAGAAGGCGACGCGACGGCGATCGACGAGAACATCGCTCACTCTCAGGACCGCCTGGGCCGGATGGCGCACCGCATGTTGGCCGAGAAGGCGCACGTTGGCCGTTGGAGCCAGACGAACGACGTCCTATCGACGGCAAGCATCACGGCATCACAGACTATGAAGGTTCGACCGATGAATGAGGACCAAATCGCAAATGCCCTGCGCGCCAATCGCGTCATAGCTCTCCCGGCTCTAATCCCGCACGGCCCTTTGGGCCTGGAGCAGTTGGCTGAAGCTTTCGTGCTCGTCTGCCCATCGGCTGATTGCCTGCGCGTCCTTCCCCCGGTCAACGGGTTGAAGGATGTCGCCTTGAAGATCGTGAAAACGCCGGTAGACGAGTTGCGAATCGGCATTACTGCGGTCAGGAAACGGCGGCCTGTTGCAGGAATTCTTTTGGGGTCACGGCGGTAATGCCGCGATAACGCCGGAAGTCGTTCGTATTCAATGTCAGCATCAGTGGGACTTTCGAAACCAACATTTGCGCCACGAGTCGTGCGTCGTGAGCGGCCTTGCCAACGACACGGTGAGCCGCGGCCAGCCGTTTCCATTCGGCGAATACTGCCGCTGTCTCTGCGAGGACTTCAAAGCGACGTTCGAGATGGGCGAGACGCTGTTCCGTCATTGCCACGGACAGACCATATCCTCCGCGGGCGCTTGCTGGGCGAGTCATCACGTTCCAAAACTCGACTGCGTTCTGAATCGCGATCGCCGGCTGATATTTGTGCCGCAGCATCAGCTTAAGGGAGTCGAGTATTTCCGAGCGGTGTGGATCGGATGCGTCGAACATCCGCAACAGAATGCCGGTGTCGAGCAGGCAGCGCATCAATCGTGATCGTCGTAAATGTCCGCACGCGAAAAATCGTCTGGCAAGGTTGGCAGCTTCAACGCCAGGCGCTCTAATTCGGCGTCCAAGTCGTCGATCGAAACGCCGGCGTTGCCGCTAGTTGCAACCACCGGCACAATCGACCGAAGATATTCGCCGGCGGAAACACCTCGCGCTGCTGCTTGCGCGGCGAGCCTCTGAGCGGTCTCGACGTCGACTTCGATAAGTGGCATTCGGCACCTCGCTGATCGCCTGTTCTTCAAATGCCATTGTATCTTGCGGATCGTGCGCGGCAAAGCACCGAGGCCGAACCTACGGATCCATGTGACTTCCCATCGGCGCGCATGTCCGCCGTACCGTCGGAGACGTTCGCGAACCGTTCCGAGTCGGCTGAATCGGAAACCAATGGGATCTCCCGGTTCTCGCGATTGGAATCTTGTCGCATGCTCAGGTTCTCTGACTCCGCCGCGTTACCTCACCGCTCGCCAAAGCGCGGCGCTGTGTTTTGTCTTCCCCACAATTAGACAGGGTCGGCACGCGAAACGGCTGATTTCGGAGCTCAATGGCTGGCCTGCTAAACCCTCTTTGCGGACGCTCAGGCAGGACACGTTGCCGTATCCCGTCCTCCGTTGGAGGCCGAAGCGACTGGCTACGTCTTCATCGTAGGACTCTTTCGTTCCCAATTCCAATCCGGTTTATCCCGGCGCACCTAATCAACTCTGATCGACGCTAATCGGACTACCAGATTCCTTTCATCAATTAGCGGAGATTACCGCCGATCAGTGTTCCGAAAACATGCGCGTCAGTCCCAGCTCCCACCAAGCGTTGCACGGCGGCCGATGGCGAGGTTCAGGACTCCTCGTCGCAACTACTGTCTGTAAAAGCACTTGCAGCGATTGTGCAGAGGGGCCAAACGGACCCCGAAGGCGCCAATTCGGCAGCGCGCTGCCGAATTGCGCTTAGCAAGCCGTAGGCGCATAGGGCCAGTGTGGCGCTTTGGCTCCGTTTGTCCCGGAGGCCCTAAGGCTCGTCCGCGCCGTCGACGAGTCGCCGGAACGATGCGACATGCGCGTCGCACCGGTCGCAGGCCGCAGTGTTGCGCGACATCCGCGGTGTCGTCTTTTCGCTGCTTGCTGCATCGTTCCCGGTGCATGCGAGGGGACGGATCCTTTTGGCAGCGGCACCTTCTCCCGGTGGCAGCCGCGGGTACAGAGGATTGATTCGACGTCGAGCCGCGCGACGGTGGCGCGATGGCCAAGCGTCGCCGAGGTAGAGGCGCACGGCGCTCGACGCTAAACCTCTTCCCAGTCTTTGGCGCGGGTGACGGCTTTTTGCCAGCGGCGATAGAGGGCGTCGCGCTGGTCGGCGGGAAGCTGCGGAACAAATGCGCGAGAAAGGGCCCAGTTGCGCTGGATTTCAGACCGGTCTGGCCAGTAGCCGACGGCGAGGCCGGCGAGATAGGCCGCGCCTAGGGCGGTGGTTTCGGAGACGGCGGGCCGCTTGATCGGTATGCCAAGCTGGTCGGCCTGAAATTGCATCAAGGCGTCGTTCACGCTGGCGCCGCCGTCGACCTTCAGCTCTTTGAAGCGGCTGCCCAAGTCTTGCTGCATCGTCTCCACCAGGTCGCGCGATTGGTAGGCCATCGACTCCAGCGCCGCACGGGCAATGTGTCCGGCCGTCGTGCCGCGCGTGATGCCTAGAATCGCCCCACGGGCCTGAGAGTCCCAATGCGGAGCGCCCAGGCCCACAAACGCCGGCACCAGGTAGACGCCGCCCGCGTCGGGCACGGTCGCCGCCAGGCGTTCGACGTCGCCGGAGGTCTCGATGATGCCCAGCCCGTCGCGCAGCCATTGCACCGCGGCACCGGCCACGAAAACCGAGCCTTCGAGGCAGTAGGTCGTGCGGCCGTCGATGCGCCAGCCGACCGTTGCCAGAAGCTGGTGCCGCGAATCAACCGGCCGCTCGCCGGTGTTCAACAGCAGGAAACAACCGGTGCCGTAGGTGTTCTTCGCCTCGCCGACGGAGAAGCAGGCTTGCCCGAAGGTGGCCGCCTGCTGGTCGCCCGCAGCCGCGGCGATGGGTATCGGCCCGCCGAACAGGTCGGGCGTGGTATGGCCGTAGACTTCGCTCGTGTCGCGCACTTCGGGGAGCATGGCCCGCGGCACGTCGAGCAAAGCGAGCAACTCGTCGTCCCACTCGTGGCGATGAATATTGTATAGCAAGGTGCGGCTGGCGTTGCTGGCGTCGGTCACGTGCCGGCGGCCGCCGGCGAGCCGCCAGATGAGCCACGAATCGACCGTGCCGAAGGCGATCTCGCCGGCCGCGGCGCGTGCCCGCAGGCCATCGATGGTGTCGAGCAAGTGGGCGATCTTGGTGGCCGAGAAATAGGCGTCGATCACCAGGCCGGTCTTGGTGCGAAACGTTTCGGCCAATCCCTGCCGCCGCAAGCGGTCGCAAAGGGGAGCGCTGATGCGGCTCTGCCAGACGACGGCATTTGCCACGGGCCGGCCCGTTTGCTTCTCCCAGAGGATGGTGGTCTCGCGCTGGTTGGCGATGCCGATGGCGGCGATCTGCTCGGCGGTGAGCGAGGCTTTGGCGAGCGCCTGCCGGGCGACTTCGAGTTGCGACGACCAGATTTCTTCGGCGTCGTGCTCGACCACGCCCGGCGAAGGCAGGATCTGGGTGAACTCGCGCTGGGCCACCGAGACTGGCCGGCCGCGATGATCGAACACGATGGCCCGGCTCGAGGTCGTGCCTTGATCGAGTGCGAGAATGTATTGAGTCATGGGTGGAAGGAGGCGTTAGGCCCAAAACAACCGGCAGGCGTGGCAGACGCAAACCAGCGGCAGGTCGTTGGCAGCGGCCTGAGAAAGATGCTGTTCCGCGCTCAACTGAAATTCGACGTTGCCGGCCAAGGCCGCCGCCACCTGCTCGGGCATGATCACTTCGCGCAAGCAGAAGTCCAGCAACTGCGGACGCCATTCGCTGTACTTCGAGCCGGGTGTGTCGCGGGCGAACGAGAGCACGAGCTCCTGGATGTCGCCTTCGCTGCGCGTGTCGGCCGTGGGTTCGGTGATCGACTCGAGCATTGCCAGCGCCCGACGAAACTGAAACAGCAGCGGCGAAGCAAGCTGCTGCACGGCGTCGAAGTTGTGCAGTCGTTGTCCCGGCCGGGCCGCAACGGTAGCCAGATAGGCCATGAGTTTGGGGCGCTGCTCCTCGGCAGGCAACGACCACGCCTGCTGCGCCACTTCGACGAAGTCGGCGTGCTGTATGGCGCCTTGCTGAAGGAGCGTTCGGCTCGCAGTCGCGATCGTTTGCAGCATTTCGAAACGGTCGAACGCCGCCGACAATCGCAAGTGTAGGTGCGAAAGCCCTTCGAGGTCGTGCTGGCAGCGGGCCAACAGATCGCGCGCCGCCGCAGTATCGACGAATGCCAGGTGATCGGCGGCCGAAAAAACGAGCCTGGCCCACATTTCGTCGTCGTGGGCCAGCATGCGTTGGCGCAAGCGGGCGAGGTCGGCGCGGATCAACTCCGCCGCCTGTTGCCGGCGGGCCAACGCCTGCCAGCGCCATTCCAGCAGGTCGGCCAGGCCGGGCGAGACGGGCAGGGAATCAATCAATTCGGCGCAGCGGGGGTGCATCGCTTCGTCGGGATTCGCCGCCAGCTCTCGGCGGTAAAGCTCACGCAGCGGTCCACTCAGTCCGTTGCGCCGCAGTCCGGCCACCAGCCAATCACACGGCGCGCGACGCCCATCGAGCTTGGGGCCAAGCGTCAGCAGCCAGTAGAGCCGCGCTCCAATCCGGGCGTCGTGCGGCGCCACGGCGTGCAGCCGCTCCAGCTCCCGATAAGCTTTGAGCCCGTCGCCGTCGATCGCCCACTGCCAGCACTCCTGCAACTCCTCTTCCAGCGACCTAGCCAGCGGACGAGCAGGTTCGTCGCGGGCGGGCGATTCGCGTGCCGGCGCGGACGCAATCGCGGCGCCGGCTTCCTCTTCGAAAGACAACGACGAGGCTTCTTGCCGCATGGCGCTAAACATCTCGACGAACTGCCGCACCGTGTCGTATGCTTCGCGGATGCGGCGAAACTCTTCGGGGGCGTGCTCCGGCTTGTAAGTGCGAATCAGCCGCGTATATGCTCGCTTCAAGTCCTGTGGCGGCACGTCTTTAGGCACGCCCAGCAGCTTGAACGGGTCGCTCGGCCAGCGGCGCACGTCATCTGGTAAGTCGCTCATGGTGAGCTCCGCGAGGCATTCTCGATGGCAGCCTCTAACGCGCTAATCGCGGCGTCGCGCGCGCCATCTGGTCCGCTTTGCGCTTGCCGTTCGCGCAATTGCCGCAACATTTCACGCGCTTGCTCGACGTTCCCGACGCGCAGCTCAAAACGCACGATTGATGGCGACGACGCTCTTTGTGCCGACCCGCGGTTCGCCTGCTGCTCCTGCACTCGCCGGATGATCTCACACAGCTCTTCTGCGTTTTGCGCGGCAGGAATCTCGACACGTTGACTCGACGTGAAGGGCGCTGAATCGCTGGGCGGCGAAAACGATTGCTGGTCCAATCGCCGCATTTGGTCGCGCATCCGCTCGCGGTTCTGATCGAACCGCCGGCCCGGCCCGCCACGCGGCATAGTCCGCGGAAACGTCGGCGGTTGTGCCGGTGCGGATGTTGGCTGGCCGAAAAGGCGACGATCGGTATCTGGCGGCAGTTCGCCCCGCTGGATTTGCTGCTCCACTTGCTCTTGCATACGCCGCAAAACGTCGTCCTGCGGCTGCCTTAGCTTTTCTAGATCACGGTTCAACTTCTCAAGGTCGATCTTGGGCGCTTGCGGAACGGGCGAGTTCGTTCGATGGGAGTTGCTGCTGGGGCCAATCGCCGCTCGGATGCCGTTTAAACCCACCACGACCAGGATCCAGATCCACCACGGGGCTTTTTGCGTCGTACGAACGACGCTTTGACTGGTGCGCGTTTTGCGCACCGACCTTCTCCGCTGCCGAGCGATTTTTTCTCGCTGCTTCTCGCGATTGCCCGACGTCGCCAGCTCGCGGAACAAGGCTGGCTCGAGCGCGGCGTAGCGGGCAAACTTCGTCTGCGCAGTGGTCGCAGCACGCTGCCACTGTGGCAGGTTCATCCGGCATTGCTGCAAAAACGTCAGGCGGCGGCTGGCCCGCTCTTGCCGTGGCAGCAGAAACAAGCGACGGGCCTGGTCGAGCAGATCGGCCGCTTCCGGCGACTCAACGGCAGGCACTTCACACGGCAGCTCAAGCGCCGGCCACAGACCTTCCAGTCTCGCCGCCACCGCCGGCATGCCGGCACTTTGCTTGACTAGCTCTTGATATTGGGCCGCGCGACTGTCGGGCGGCAGCGAAAAGAACCTCGCCGCGAAGGATTCGACTTCGGCCCGCAGAGATTCCTCCGCGGCCCGCTGCGCCGGCACGAACACCGGGCCGTCGAGTGCGGCGCCGCACGGCGCGATGCCGGCTACGCGCAGGGCGTTGTCCCAGCCGCCTGGCGGCATGAAGTCCAGGTCGCTCAGGCGGGTGAAAAGAATGCGGCGAGCCTCGTCGTTCGACATGCCCGGCTGCAGATCAAGCTCGGCAAGCGCCCAGCGCCGCCAGGCGGCGGGCGGCTTAGGGCTCGTACCAGTCGTCATCGCCCCGCTCCTTGTCGGTGTCGAATCGTGCGTCGTGGTCGTCGAGAAAACGCTCGAGCGCCGCGCGGTGCCGCCCGATCGCTTCTTCGTCGGCAATTTCCATCGCGGCCTCGAAGCCGTCGAGTAGTCGCGAGAGCAGGTCGCGGCCGTCCAACGACAACTCGCGAAACACCCGCTCCGCCCGCCGCAGCAGAAAGCGGTTGACGGTTTCCTCGCGGGGGTGCGTCTTGAGCTTCTGCATCTCCTCGACCGCCAGACTGAGTTGTGCCTGCGAAAGCCCCTTGGCATAGCGCGTGACCAGGTGGCTCACCTTTCGGCCCGTATCGACGACGGTGGCCTCCACCTCCAACACGCCGTTCAGGTCGTAGGTAAAGCGGATGTCAACGCCTTGCTCGCCGGCCGGGGCACGGGGAATGTCGCCCACCGAGAATTCACCCAGCAGCAGGTTCTCGCTCACGCGGCGGCTTTCGCCTTGAAAGATTTTGCAGCGGATTTCCGTCTGGTTCGGCTTCACGGTAAACAGCCGCTCCACGCGGCTCACGGGAATGGTCGTATTGCGATTGATGATCGGCTGGAAGTAACCTTGCCTCAGCTCCGTGCCGAATTCTTTGACGACCTCCACGCCCAGCGTGAAGGGGCAAACATCGGTCACCACCAGGTCATCCACGCTCGATTGACGGCCGATGAGCCCCGCCTGCACGGCGGCGCCCAGGGCGACGACCTCGTCAGGGTTCAGCCGCCGGTGCGGCGGCTTGCCGAAAAGCTGGGTCACCAGGTCGACCACGGCGGGCATGCGCGTGGCGCCGCCCACGAGAATCACTTCGTCGACGTCGTCTCGCTTCAGCCCGGCATCGCCCAATGCCCGGCGGATGGGCAGCTCGACGCGGGCCAGAATGTGCTGCGTCCACTTGTCGAACTGTGGGCGGGTAACGGTGAATTGCGGCGAGTCGTCGCCGAGCTCGCCTTGTTTGTCGGGCACGCGGACCACGGCGTCGGGCTGACGCGACAGCCGGCACTTGGCCACCTCGCTTTGTTGCAGCACGCGGCCTACTAGCCGCGGCGCCTCCAGTTCGGTGCGCTCGTAGGGATAGCCGTGCAGCTCCAGCACTCGAGCAGCGAGCGTGCGAGTGAAGTCTTCGCCGCCCAGAAAACTTTGGCCCGACGATGCCCGCACTTCCAGCGCCCCTTCGAATAACTCGACCAGCGAGACGTCGAACGTACCGCCGCCCAGGTCGAAGATCAACAGTACCTTGTCTTCTTTTGACTCGTGGAAGCCGTAGGCCAGGGCCGCGGCCGTCGGCTCGTTGATGATCCGCTCGACCTTCAGGCCGGCGATGCGACCGGCGTTGAGCGTCGCCTTGCGCTGCTGGTCATTGAAGTAGGCGGGCACGGTGATCACCGCGCGTTCGACGGCATAACCCAAAAAAGCTTCAGCGTCGTGCTTGACTGATCGCAGCACGAGGCTGGAAAGCTCTTCAGGGTTGAAAGTGCGTTTGCCGAGCGTGGTGGTCCAGTCGCTTCCCATGTAGCGTTTGAAGAGTGCGGCGCAACGATCAGGATCGATCACTTGCAGCTCTTTGGCGGCGCGGCCCACGAGCAGCTTGTCGTCGTGGTCGAGGCCGACCACCGATGGCGTCAGCGGCTCGCCAAGCGCATTGGGAATGACCGCGGGGTCGTCGTCGGTCAGGTACGCCGCCAACGAGTTGGTGGTGCCCAGGTCAATGCCGATAATCGTGCTCATACTCGTTGAATTGAACTTCGGGCCGATCAACCGATTTTTGTCGCCTATCATCATGCCACGCCGAAAAGCGTGCGGCCAGAGGCGCAGAAAAAATCTCGCCTGATACTTCGCCGCCCGAGTTCGGCCAATTTTGATGGCGGTCGAAGGCCGCGCTGCACTACAACCAGAAGGCCGACGCCTCCCGTTCGCCTGGGGCGAATCAATCAACCGGAGCGACAATCTCCAGCAATTCGATGGCCGGAACCTGGTTGCACTCGATGAGGGCCGTGCGGCCATAAGTCACGGCGCCCGCGGGATGCTGAAAGTGGCGGCTGAGCTCCATTCCCAGCTCCACGCGCCGCAACGAGAAAAGCTGCACGCGTCGCAGCACGTCGTGCTCGATCAGGATCCGCCCCAGCGGCGTTTTTTCACCACGGATTTTTTCCTGCACAGCGGGCGGCAAATAAGCGAAGTTCACCCGCATGATGCCGTACTGAACTACCCCGCCGTCCGATTGTCGGGCTAACAGGATTTCACGCGCATAATGCGTGCCGCTTGCCTGACGCCTCAAGACGCGCACGTCGACCGGGCTGCCGTAATACTCTTCCACCGCGACCGTCATGTGGTCGTTGTGCGCCAGCAACTGCCGATAGGGCTCCGGCACATCCTCTACACTCGCTTCGCTAAACCGGCCCAGCGCATCGCGCGAAGGGTAGAACAACCCCGTCAGAGATTGCAAGTCGGGAATCAGGGGGTAGCCGGACATGCGGGTGTTCTAGTTTGGATTAAGCCGCTTAACGAGCACCGCGTGCGAGAAGCAGAAGAAAGACACGGAGACAAGGAGAGTGTAGGTGAGACGTTGGACGGCTGTTGCCCTCGCGTATCTCCTTGTCTCCTTGTCCCCTTGTCTCCGTGTCTTGCCTGGCTCAAGCTCCCGCCAAAGGCAAGGTTGGAATAACCACCTCCGGCTCGGCGGCGGCAGGGCGCTCGAGCACGCTGTCGACGAGGTAATACAACAGCCGACGCAGGTCGTCGTTGCCCACTTCATCGGCGATGGCCTCGGCCCGCTCCTGGTACTTGTCGACGAGTCGTTCCGCTTTTTCAAATACACCGGCCAACGAATAAAGTTGCCTGACGCGCCGCAGGGCCGTCTCGCCAATCGGTTGGGCGGCCGTCAGCGACTCCAACTCCGTTCGGCGGGCCTCGTCGAGCCCTTCCAGTGCCAAGGCCCAGAGCACGGTCGGTCGGCCACCGAGCACGTCACCTGCCGCCGTCAGCTTGTTGTGGTCGTCGCCGCGCCAGTCGTTGAGATCGTTGAGAATCTGGAACGCGACCCCCAGATTTCGGGCAAACGGATTGACCCACGACGCTTCGTCGCCTGGCCCGGCCAGACGCAAACCCGAGAAGATGGCGGCCTCGAACGCAGGCGCCGTCTTGAGGGCGTAAATCTTCAACGCATCGAGCGGTGTTAACCGCTTGGCCAGCGAATCACGCCAGAGCAACTCGGCGCCTTGGCCCTCGCTGAGTTTGAGGTGCGAGTCGGCCAGCCGATCGAGAATCTCCGCCGCCGCGGCGGGACCGATCGAGGCCGCATCGCGGCTGATGAGCCGATAGCCCATGCCGATCAGATAGTCGCCCACGTTGATGGCCGTGGGCGTGCCGAAGCGGCGGTGCAGCGTGGCGTCACCATAGCGATAGGGATCGTCGTCCTCGATGTCATCGTGAACGAGAGATGCCTTGTGAAAGGTCTCGATCGACATGGCGGCGCGCTTCACCCAATCGGGCACGCGCGTGAGATGTTCGGCGCCATCGGCCGTGGTGCCCGTCCCGCCAGTGAGCGCGTCGTACACGGCCAAGGTAATGAAGGGCCGCGAGTGTTTACCGCCCTTCGAGAGAAAGTCGTAGGCGATCGCCTCGGTGCCTGCCACGGGGTCGAGGCCCGCCACTCCGTGCCCGTTCAGCTCGGCCAGGCGCGGTCCGCCGCGCAGGCGCGGCGAGAGTCGCTCCATTTCGGCCGGTTCGAACAGGCCGGCGGCGGCACGCATGAGGTGTACGTAGCTCTTGGTTTGCACTCGCGGCGGTTCGTGCCGCAGGTTAATCATGTCCATGACCCACTGTTCATCGACCGAGGTATTGCGGCAGTCGCTCGACAACAGCGGCACTGCCATGCAGGGAATACCCGCCAGCAGGATCTTGTCGATCGCCTTTTCCAGCACGTTCAGGCAAGCCACGCCCACGATGGCGTCGACGTAGCCGCTGACGATGATCTTGAGCACGATCGGCGAACCCTCGGCCACCAGCACCTTGTAGCCCAGTTCTTCGGCACGAGTGCGAAAATCGGCAATGCGGCAGGCGCCGCACTTGCGGCAATCGAGCCCGAACTCGTCATAATCGGCCGGGCAGCCCTCGGCATGTTTCAGACAGTGCGGCAAAAGGAACAGCCGCCGCTCGAACGGCACCGCCGCCACCTGCGACGACCAGAACTGCGTGGCCAGCGCCACCATCGTCCAACCCAGATAACCTTCCGACCAGCCATAGTCGTCGAGTAAGCGGCGGGCGATCGCCTCGAGCTCGTCTTTGCTCAAGGGGCGCGACTTGTCGAGCCGGGCCGCCACTTCGCCGCATTGGCCGCGCAGCTTTTCGCGCAGCTCGTACGTTTCGGGCACCAGTTTCAGATGACTGGTGTTGCGGCGGCGCGATTTGGCCGGCCGCGGGAGCGTGAGTGCCGTTGCTGCTTCGACGGGTGCGGTCGCCAAGTTGAAAACCTCGGAAGTCGTTGGGAGGGCCATTCTGGAACGCCCCGGCGGGCGGTCCCTGCAGACACCGATCATAGTGGCGGTGTATGGGGCAAGTTACTTCTCGTTCCGTTTCTCAGGGAAGCTTCGGGCGGTGCTCGTTACACGGTCAGGTTATGCAGGCACGACCAACGTCGGCTGGGGCAGGCGGGCGGGACGGTCGAGGCGGCGCTCGCTCGGCATCGGCCGGAACTGCCGCTCCGCCCGACCCAACGCCGCCACCGAAAAGATCAGCGGGTACAGGGCCTCATAATACCACAGTTTGGCAAAGTAGAAACCAATCGGCGAGCTCTGGCGAAACCGCCCGTCTTCCACGGCCTCGATCAGCCACTCCAAGCCCCGCTCAATGTGCTGATGATAAACGCTGCCCCCGTCGATAGCCACTAGCGCCTCGGTCGCCAGGGCCGTTTCCTCGACGCTCGGCTGTTCATGCCAACTGCCGTCGCGGCGCTGCTGGCCGGCCAGCCAGGCCGCCCCTCGCCGTGCCGCTTCGTCGTTTACCCGTCCCAAGTCGCTATATGCCAACAACACGCGAGCCGTGCCGTAGACCGGGTTCTCTTCACGCGGATGGTATTGATTGCCAAACCATAGCGGCGCCCAACTGCCGTCGGGCCGTTGCTGGCCATTCAGATAGTCAAAGCCACGTTCGATGGCGCGGGCGAGCCGTGCGGGCACCTCCGTTCTTTGGCTGCGATAAATCTCTCGCCAGGCATTGAGGGCGCGAAGCACGTGCGCAGTCAGGTCAGTGCCACTGCGATCGAAGGGAAGCTTCCCCCAGCCGCGACAAAAGGTCGGCCAGCCGCCATCGCTGTTTTCGAGATCGAGCAACCAGGCAATGCCCAG
>DASSFG010000466.1:0-3501 GCA_035694685.1 Pirellulales bacterium | reverse complement strand
GAGGCGCGTTCTAGCCTGTCAGTCAGCGCTCCACCGGGGCGAGCCCGGCGGTGGCGGATCGGAACAAAATTGCAGTCCGATTGAACGCTGTTATGGCCCCAGGCAAACCATTTTGCGCACGCCAGTCCCACGCTACACAGGAGTCTCTAGGCAGCCATGTCCAACACCGCTTTAAGACACTTCCGGCAGCCGGCGGTGGTAGTTATCCTGGAGATTCATCGTTGCCCCATGTCAGGAGAATTTCATGATGAAACGCCGCGATCTGTTGCTCGCCACCGGTGCCGCTTTGTCTCTGTCCTCCTTTCCGCTGGGTTGGGCGGCAGCCGACGATCAGAAGCAGCGAAAGCTGCTGATGTTCACTCGCAGCCAGGGCTTCGAGCATTCGGCCTGCAAGCGCGACGGCGACGTGCTGGCGTACAACGAGCGCGTGGTCACCGAGCTGGGCAAGAAACATGGCTTTGACGTGGTCGCGACCAAAGATGGCCGCGTGTTCGACAGCGATCTGAGCGGCTACGATGCCTTCCTTTTCTATACCACCGGCGACCTGACCAACCCGGACAGCAAAGACATGTCGCCGCCTATGTCCGAAGACGGCAAGCAGCGATTGCTCGACGCCGTACACGGCGGCACAGGCTTTTTGGCTTCACACTGCGGCGCCGATACCTTTCATTCACCCGGCCCGGGCAAAGAAAACCAACCGCCGGAAAAGCGCGATCCCTACATCGCCATGTTGGGCGGCGAATTCATCCGCCACGGCAAACAGCAAAAGGGCCGCCTGGCCGTCGTCGATCACAAGTTTCCGGGCCTGGCCGGTCTAGGCGATGAGCTGGTGATTCCTACCGAGGAATGGTACTCGCTGAAAAACTTCGCCGACAACCTGCACGTGTTGTTGGTGCTCGATACGCAAGGCATGCACGACGCAGACTACGAACGGCCGCCGTTTCCCAGCACGTGGGCTCGCAAGCACGGCGACGGCCGAGTGTTCTACACCGCGATGGGCCACCGCGAAGACGTCTGGGACAATGCCGATTTTCAAACCGTGCTGCTCGGCGGTCTGGCCTGGACCTTTTGCAACGTCGAGGCCGACGTGACGCCGAACATCAAGCAAGTCACGCCCGGCGCCGACGTCATGCCGCCGATTTAGAACCCCTTGGAGTGCGGCGATTTATCGCCGCTTTGGCTTGCGGCGGAGCCGCTTTCTTTTTGATGCCAGTCCCGCCCTACTTGACCGGCCTCATCACGCCACGATCGCCGAAGTGAAATAGCCGGGTACTGATGATGTCGCTCCGGCGTACCCAGCCGATCTGCTGGCCATCGATGTCGGCCGAACTGGAATCGAGTGCGACAAAATAAGAATCATCGGGCACCGTCAGCGACTCGGGGCGGGCAGGGATTTTTAACGGCGCCTTGGGCGCCGGAATGGCCCTGTATCGGCTCACTTCGCCGTTCACGATAAAGTGGTCTCGCCCGACGGCCAGCTTGTCGCCAGGCGCGGCAAGAATCCGCGCGATGCTCAATGCGCCTGTGGTTCCGACTTTGCTTTCGCTCGAAACCCGATAGAGAACGACGGCGCCTTCGTGGAGGTCGCGGCCGGCGACAGACCGGTGATAGATCAGCCGCTCGCCGGCATCGAGCGTGGGCGCCATGCGTTCGTCGCCGACGGCAATCGATCCGCACCGCGACAAGATGACCAACGGCACCTCCAATACCATGACGATCACTACGAAGGTCGTAATGGCGAACCGCCGACCAAGCCAGTTTTCGCCCGCCGCACGCACGACGCACCAACCGACGTCGAGGGCCTCGATGCTCCACAAGACTACCGTAGCGAGCATGGTTGCCCCGGCGGCCCAAACACTTGCCGGACTAAGCGTCCACAACATCCACACCAGCGATGCCCAGCCGACGATAAAACTTGCCAAGACCATGGCGCCCCGTCCGCGATAACCAACGAGCGCCCAGCCCGCACCGGGGCAAAACATCGCCCGGCGGCGAGCGCGCGTGCGCAGCCGCTTTTCTGCGGTTGAATCGGAGACGTCTGTCTGGGAGGCCGGGCTAGGAGCGATGGTCGACATGGTTTACGATACTTGCGATAGGCACTGGCCAGCCACAATTAGAATAACTGGAAGCCGTCAATTGCTCCAGCGGCCACGACCTCCGAAAATGATCGACTGAGAATGCCTGGCCGCAAGACTTAACCGAATCACTAGCTGCGGCCGTTATGTGAGCGGGCAATGCTACGGTCTATAGTAGGGCGGGCAACACCCGCCCCTACGCGATAGGCACAAGCCGCAACGCCGTGTAAAATATCCCGTTTCTATGCCAAACGAACGAAACATCCGCCTCGGCGCGGTCCGGTATCTCAACACCAAGCCGCTGATTTACGGGCTGACCGATCTGTTGCCCGACGCGGAATTGGTGCTCGATCTGCCTAGCCGTCTGGCCGACGGGCTGGCGGAGGGCACGCTCGACGTCGCGCTGATTCCCTCCGTCGAATACCTGCGCGATCCGGCGTACACCACCGTTTCCGACGCCTGCATCGCCTGCCGCGGGCCGGTGCTCTCAGTGAAGCTGTTTAGCCGCGTGCCGGCCGCCGAAATCCGCACGCTCGCGCTCGATGAGGGCTCGCGCACCAGCGTGGCCTTAATCAGAATCCTGCTCAAAGAGCGATACCAGCTCGAGCCGCGGTTGCGGCCGTTGCCCATCGGTGCCGCCGTGGCCGACGTCGATGCCGATGCCGTGCTGGTCATCGGCGACCGCGCCATGCACTCGCCAGGCGGCGGACCGTTTGCCGAAGTCTGGGATCTGGGCGACGAGTGGGTGCGCGACACAGGGCTGCCATTCGTGTTTGCCATGTGGGTCGCGCGGCCGGCGTTCGACGGCAGTCAGACCGAGCGGGCCCTATCGGCCGCACGCGATCTCGGTTTGGCGAACCTGGAGGCCATTGCCGCCAGCGAGGCCGCACCACTTGGGCTCTCACGGCCGCAGTGCATTTCGTACTTGAGAGACAACCTCTATTTTTATCTGGGTGAACGCGAGCGACGCGGGCTCGAGTTGTTTCGCACGCTGGCCAGCAAACTGGCCGAACCGACGGCCTATGCTCCAGCCGGCGGACGATAGGATCTTCGATTTTGGATTTTAGATTTTCGATTTTGGATTGGATTCATGGTTGCCGCTAACTCCCGATTACTCGACAAGGCCGTGGCCGGCGAGCGGCTTTCGCCCGACGAAGGTCTGGAGTTGTTGGAGTCGCACGATCTAGTAGCGCTCGGGCGGGCGGCCGATGCCGTCACCCGCCGGCTGCACCCGGAGGATTATCGAACCTACAACATCGACCGCAACATCAACTACACGAACGTCTGTTCGGCGGTCTGCGACTTTTGCGCGTTTTACCGACGGCCTAAGCACCCGGAAGGCTACGTGCTCGACCGCGAAGTCTTGATGCAGAAGATTCAGGAGACCGTCGAGCTGGGCGGCGACCAGATTCTGATGCAAGGCGGC
>DASSFG010000465.1:0-3401 GCA_035694685.1 Pirellulales bacterium | reverse complement strand
GTCTCGACCGCGACGCGGTGAATCAGCTTAAGGCGATCCTTGCTCAGTAGCCGACGGCGCAGCCGTCTTTGCGCGATTCGCTGCCGCCGTGCAGCGTGCCGTGCTCCCAGTCGATCAAAATGCCTTGATAGCCGCCGTAGCCGCCGCGGGCACGAGAGACGCGGTGCCCCTTGGCGCGCAGTGCCGCCACCGCGGCTTCGCTGATGCCCGACTCGACGAAGACGTCGCCACCGTCAGGATCACCAGGCAGGCCGGTGGGCGTGGCACTGCCCGAGTGACGTACTCGCGCGGCGTCGCCGGCCGCCTGCACGTTCATTTTGAAGTCGATCAGGTTGACCAGCACTTGCACGTGTCCCTGTGGCTGCATGTCGCCGCCCATCACGCCGAACGCGAACCACGGCCGACCTTTTTTGGTGACCAGCGCTGGAATGATGGTGTGAAACGGCCGCTTGTGCCGCTCGTAGCGATTCAGGTGCTCGTCGTCGAGCGCAAAGAGCGTGCCGCGGTTCTGCAACACGAAGCCAACTTCGCCCGGCACGACCTGCGAGCCGAAGCCATAGTAGTTGCTTTGAATGTACGAACAGCAGTTGCGGTCCTTATCGACCACGGTGAGATAGATCGTGTCGCCGTGACCGAGATGCGGGTCGCCGCCGGGCACGTCGGTCGCCGCGTGCGCCGGGTCGATGCGGCGACGCTGCCGCTCGGCGTAGGGCTTTGAGATCAGCTCGGCCACGGGCAGCCTGGCGAAGGCCGGATCGGCATAGTAGCGAGCACGGTCGGCGAAGGCCAGCTTCTTGGCTTCGATCAACAAGTGCAGATACTCCGGACTGCCGGGCCCCATCGAGGCCAGGTCGTAGCCTTCCAGCACGTTGAGCATCTCGAGCACGGCAATTCCCTGACCGTTGGGAGGCAACTCCCACACGTCGTAGCCGCGGTAGCCAGTCGATACCGGTTCGACCCAGTCGTTGCGATGGTCTTCAAAGTCTTTTCGCGTGAAGTAGCCGCCATTGGCCTGGCTGAAGGCGACGATCCAATCGGCGATTTCGCCACGGTAAAAAGCGTCTGCCCCGCCGGCCGCGATGGCCCGATAACTGGCGGCTAGCCGCGGATTGCGAAAGATTTCGCCTACGGCCGGAGCGCGGCCTTCGACCAGAAACGTCTTGGCCGAGTCGGGCCAATGCGCCAGGTTCTTTTCCGACGATTTCCAATCGGCGGCGATGAGCTCGCTGACGGGGAAACCATGCTCGGCATAGTTGATCGCCGGTTGCAACAGTTCGCCCAGCGGATGACTGCCGAAGCGCTGTAAAAGATCGCTCCAGCCGGCCACACAGCCGGGCACTGACCACGAGAGCGGACCTTCGTCAGGAATCTCAGTCAGCGCCTGCTTGGCAAAGACCTCGCGAGTCAGCTCATAAGGGCTGCGGCCGCTGGCGTTCAGCCCGTACAGCTTTTGGGTCTTATGGTCCCAATAGATGACAAACAGGTCGCCGCCGATGCCGCAGCTCATCGGCTCAACGACGCCCATCACCGCGCCGGCGGCCACCGCCGCGTCGGCCGCATTCCCGCCCGCTTTAAGTACCTCTAAGCCCGCCTGTGCCGCCAGCGGTTGGCTCGTGGCCACGATGCCGTGCTCGGCAATCAGCGCCGATCGGCCTTGGAACGTCGGGCCGCTGGGACGATCAAAGGCAAAGTCGGGCGATGGCATGACGAGGAGGGCAAAAAGACAGAACGAGATCACCGTGCGGCGGGACATAGCTTTCCAGTCTCAACGTCTGACGTGCTTGAGCCACTCCAAGTCGGCTTTCGACAGGGGCGCCGACGGTGGCCGCGAATAGTCGATGGAAGTTGCATACGCGCCATGCTCGAAGGCAGTGTGAAATGCTTCGGAGAGGCTCACCAACACATCTCCATCCGGCGGTTTCAACGGCACGGCAACGATAGGCAGCGGCTGACGAACGCTAAACGGATAGACCTCGCAGTTCGCCCTACGGTCTCCGCGAGCGACCATCACCAGGTAGTCGCATTCCGGAACCTCAACAGGCGGCGACATGCGCTGACCGGCGACGAGCAGGTCGATCTCTACGAAATTGACGTTCTGCCGCAAGATCGCACGTCGCTTCGCGAGGTACTGCGCACGCTCGGAATGCCACTTGTTTGTCGGCGAAAGGAGCTCCACGACTGTGACCACCGAGCGATCGGGCCGGTAGCGGACTTCAATCCAGACTTCGCGATGTTCCTCTTCTTCGATCAAAAGCGGCAGCGTGATTGGCGCCGGGTACAACAGCGTAACCGATGACGGCGAGGTGGTTTCCTGTTCGGCTCGAAGCACGGCGACGTCCGGCTTAATCAGTTTGTGCGACGACTCGGAAACGTCGATTAGATTGATTTGCTCATTGAGTCGCGCCTCGTATTGCGGCGGCAACCCTCGCCGCAGCGTATCGCGCAACGCCACCGTGAACTCGATGTGAAAATCGGGCCAAAACGCCGGATCTTCGAGAAAAGGATCCATGCCGGGAAACGGGCTTTGCATTGTCAGGCTCGGTTTTTGCCACGATCGAGTTGGCATCGAGGATTTAATGACCTCCCAAGGACATCAATACTTACCGGCACGCTGACGCGTGCCGCTCGCCTGTGGCGAGCGGGAGGCGTGAGCCTCCCGGTAGTGTTAAGCTGTTTTGGAGGTTACCTAATCCTCGATGCTGAGCTTGTATTTATTCTATCCCGCCGCTGCGCGGTTTGACTATCTGCGGTGGGAATAATCGCCTGACAGTTGGACTCTCTTTTGGTGGCCGAGCGTTATTGCAAATTGCAAATTGCAAATTGACAAGTACAAGTTGCCGCAGAGTTTTCAACCGTCAAACCATGGAATGTCCTCAGACAAAGATCGGGCCGCAATTCAGCCTGAAGGCGATTTTTGCCGCGACTACGTGGGCGGGCGCCATCGCGGGCCTGGCCGTCAGCCACTTGGCCGGCTGGACGACCGTCGCAGTCGGATTCTCGCTGGCGGCGCTCAACTGCACTGGGCGGTTAGCGGCCTGGCAGACAAAACGCGGCCAGCCGCGCTTGTTTGCGCTGGGCTGGATGTTGTTGGCGGCTTCTTTGCTTCTGCCGGCCGTGAAGGGCTGCAACAACGAAAGCGTGAAGGGCTGGGAGGCGGCGATGGTTTGTGGGTCGATCGCCTTTGATCCTCCCGGCTCGGCCGAATGGCCGGCAGTTGTCTGGTATGATGTCCTGACGTTCGGCAATTTGCCGTTGGTACTGTCGCCGCTCTTTCTGTGGCGCCTGCGGCGAGGGAAAGGACAGCTCTATGGAACGCTCCTCGCCATGTCCTGTGCTGCGATGTGGTCGGTAGCCATCCGCGATGCCGACAAAGTGCTGGTCGGCTATTACGTCTGGTGCGC
>DASSFG010000464.1:0-14858 GCA_035694685.1 Pirellulales bacterium | reverse complement strand
CGCGCTTGCAGTTCCGCAAACGCCTGGCGGACCTGTTCGGCATAGTCTGGTGGAACTAATTGGGGCCAGTTTAAACGACCCGCGCGAACGTCGTCGTGCGTGTAGCCGACCATTTGCAAAAAGGCATCGTTCGCCTCGGTGATGGTGCCCGGGGCCTCGTAGAAAAAAATGCCGATCATGTTCGATTCCATGATGCGGCGGAAGCGCGCTTCACTGGCGCGGAGGCGTTCGAGTTCGGGTTCTGGCTGGCTCACGGAGTGGTTCCACCGGCGCGCTTTAGTCGTGCCTTTGCAGTTTTCCGCCCGGGCTCCACAGAAGCTTGCCCGGCCAATGGCGTTCTCCCTGGAAGGGAAAGATTGGCCCTCTGAGAGTTTAGAGTGACGGCGACGCGCCTGGCGTTGTGCGGAGGCTTGCGTCTGCACCCTCGACGGGATTGTAGCATGTTGCGGTGGGGTAGAAACGGGGGAGAAGCAATAGGCAATGAGAAAGGAGTGTGCCCTCCCTTGCGGCTCATGGGTTCATTTGACTCGTTCTTTGTGGTCGTCTGTGCAGAACGCATTGACAAAAATTGGATACTGATGTACATGTATGCTAGCAGCAGGAGTGCTAGCATCCAATGTCGGCATCGTCTTCCTCTCAACGTCGTCAGATTGTGGCCCACCTTCAGGCGGAGCTGCGCCGTTGCGAAAACGCCAAACGGCCGGCCAACACAGGCCGCACGTCAACGGGCTGCATACAGCTCGATCGGCTCTTTCCCCAGCCGGGCGTGGCCCGCGGCACGCTGGTGGAATGGCTGGCCTCTGGCAGCGGTGGCGGCGCTTTGTGGCTGGCGTTGATCGTCGCGCGCGAGGTTTGTCGGAACCACGGTCCGCTACTGCTGATCGACGGCGCGGGCACGTTCTATCCGCCGGCGGCGGCACGGGCCGGCCTCGACCTGGGGCAGATGGTGGTGGTGCACACGAGCACGGCCCGCGACGAGAGTTGGGCGCTCGATCAGGCTTTGCGTTCGGGCGGCGTGGGGGCCGTCTTGTGCCAGACCGATCGCTTGAAACCGCGCGCGGCACGGCGGCTGCAATTGGCGGCCGAGGCAAGCGGCGGCGTGGGGTTTCTGGTGCGTCCGGCGGCGGTCCGCTCAGAGCCTTGTTGGGCCGAGGCGCGGTTGCTCGTCGAAGGGCGTCCCGGCGCCACCGATGGACATGGGCGGCGGCTGAGCGTCGAAGTGTTAAAGACTCGAGGTACGGTGGCCAGCGAGCTGGCCCAGGCAAAACGAGTGGAACTGGAGATCGACGATGAAACGGGTGTTGTGCGTGCGGTTGCCCAACTGGCCGCGCCAGCGGTGCGCCGCCGTCCGTCAGCAGGAGTTAAGCGATCGCGAAGCGCTTGAGCAAGTGGCGGCCTGGTGCGACGAATTCAGCCCCTTGGTGGGCGTCGACACGTGGGAGCCGCCGGAAAGCCTGTTCTTCGACGTGACCGGCCTGGGCGATTTGTTCCACGGCGAACGGACATTGATGGAGCACGTGGCGCGCGAGTTCGGCCGTCGCGGGTTGACGGCGCACCTGTCCTTGGCCGACACGCTCGGCGCGGCCTGGGCGCTGGCGCATTATGGTTTGCAAAGTGTTCACGGAACGACACAGAGTTGTCCTGTAGGTCAGGCTTTCGAGCCTGACGGTCACCGGAGCCGCTTCCGTCAGGCTGGAAAGCCTGACCTACATAGCTTCCGTCAGGCTGGAAAGCCTGACCTACATAATGGGGCGTTCTCTACAGAGTCCATCCTTGTGCCGGCCGGCGGGACAAAGGCCGCATTGCTGGCGTTGCCCGTGGCGGCGCTACGGTTGTCGGCGAAGTGCGTCGAGACATTGCACCAGCTCGGCTTGCGCCAGGTGGGGCAACTGTTCGCCTTTCCGCGCGACAGCCTGGCGGCCCGTTTCGACAGCCAGCTTTTATTGCGTCTCGACCAGGCCACCGGCGCCGTGGCGGAAACGATCGCCGCTTGCCATCCCGCTCCGCAGATCGAGGCCGAAGCGGTTTTCGAGCACCCCACCGCTCGCCGCGAAATGATCGAGCAGGCGCTCGAGCGGCAGTTAGAAAGCCTGGTGCGGCAGTTGTCGCCGCGTCGGCAAGGCGTGCAAGGGCTGGTTTGCCGCTTGCGAGGCGAAACCGGCAAGACGAGCGAAATCACCGTCGGCTTGTATCGCCCCAGCGGCTCGCCACGGCACCTGGCCGAATTGATTGCCATGCAGTGGGCGCCGGCGCATCGCCAGCTTGCCGAACCGCTGGCCGAGCTGCGCCTGTCGGTGACGGCGGCAGCCCCTCTGGAATATCACCAGCAAGAGCTGTTCGAGGAGCTGGCTCGCCCTTACGACCCACGCCAGACGGCCCTGTTGATCGACCGGCTCAGCAGCCGCCTGGGACGCAGCTCGGTGGTGCGTCCCAAGTTGTTGCCCGAGGCCCAGCCCGAATTGGCCTGGCGGTACGAAGCTCTGGTCGGCGGTAAGCGGGCAAAATCTCGTGGCGCAGGACAAGTCCCAGCGCGCCGGCGCACAAGACAAGGAGACAAGGAGACAAGGAGACAAGGAGCAAGCGGCAAACATTCTCCAAATCTCCTTGTCCCCTTGTCTCCTTGTCCCCTTGTCTTGCCTCCTGGTTGGCTGGCGCGGCCGTTGTCACTGGTGCAGCCGATTGCCGTGCAAGTGGTGGCGGTGGCGCCGCACGGCCCACCGCAAACGTTTTTCTTCTCCGGCGAGCAGCATCGCGTCGCGCGCACATGGGGGCCCGAGCGGATTCACACGGGCTGGTGGCGCGGCCGGAGCGTGCGCCGCGATTATTACCGTGTCGAGACCGCCACCGGCCGTTGGTTCTGGCTTTTCCGCCAGCTTACCGACGGCCGCTGGTATTTTCATGGCGCGTTCGATTAATTCGCGCCGATCTTGGCAAAGTACTCGTCGGAGGCAACGAAACCGGTCACGATGTTCTCGTTCGACAGGCCGTTTTCATAGGCATTCACCCAGCCCTGCACTTCGGCATCACTGGGCGTGCGACCTAACAGTGTTTGATAGTCATTCCGGATGACAATCGCCTCGCGCTCGGCGCTGGTCGTAAAGCCTAACGCCACCTGAATGCGCGGTTCGCCATTGGCCAACGCTTGCAGCCAGAATTGATTGCCCTGAGTGTCGGGCATTCTACCCAAAAGGTCGAAGTAAAGCGCATTCAACCAGGTCTGGTTCGTGCCGCCGGCATGCTGATAGAACTCGGGCGAGCCGATCAACTGGGCCTCCAATAGCTCATAAGATAAGCCGGACTCGATCCCAATCAGCCAGAACCTCAATCCCTGCGGATCGGGCGCGCGCCCGAGAAATTGCTGGTACGCCTGATTGATCTCGTCCGTCAAATACTCGGGGCTATGCGTGACAGCGAACGCGAGGCTAAGACGCGATACACCAGAATTCTGGGCTGCGACCAGCGCTGCCGACGCGCTTTGCTCGATCTCACGGCCGAGCAGGTCTTCATAGAGATTGTCAGCCCACTCGGCTTGCGGCGTTGCTGCCACGACGGTCGCCGTAGTGGTCGAGCCAGCACCGGCCGTCACCTGGCCGCGGATTTCGCCCCCGGCGAAGACACTGGTATGGATGTTTTCGTACAAGTCGCCGGCCAGCAATTGAGTCAGCTCGGCCGAAGTAACGTTAAACGTCTGTTGCGGAATGGAGCCGCTGGTGGCGCCCGTAGGCACGTTGCTGAAGGGGAACTCCACCGGGCCATTTTGTCCGGCCTGCCCGGCGTGCAGGTGCGCTTCAGTAAGCCCGCCTTGAAGCCCGCTGAACGACGAATCGACCGTGAGCGTGGTGCGATCGGCGCTGAGAAACACGTTGGCCGTGCCGGTGGCGGGTGAGCCAGTCGGCGGCACTTGCTGATTGCCCGACAGCGAGACCGTGAAAAGTTGGCTCACGCCGTTTTCGAGCACGCTCACGCTGACGGGATAAATGCCGTCGTCGGCATAGGTGTGCGCGCCGGTAATGGTAAATGTGCCGCCTTGGAAGGTGATTGTTCCGGCGCTGGTGTCGGGAGTGGTAGACGTCCCATCGCCCCAGTTAATCAGGGCGGTGTAGCTGGTCACCGTGGGGCTGGTGGGCTGGAAGTCGTAGAACGACACGTTGGGTACGTTGTCGTCCGTGGCGGTCAGCCGGTACTCGCCGCCCACCGTTCCCACCGCCAGGCCGAAGGCGCCGCCGTTGGCCGGATCGATCGAGAACTGGCCGACGAACTGTCCCGACTTCGTGAACTCGACCAGCTCACTCGGTTGCTTCGGGTCGGCATTGACGGCGTCGCTATTGGCGGTGATCAGGTTGCCATTGGGCGCTAGCACCAGGCCGATCGGCCCGTGCAAGTGTACCGGATCGGCGAACACAACCGTGCCTTTGCCGTTGTCGCTGGTGGTCGTACCCGCGTTGGCGATGGAGAAGATGGTGCCCACTTCGACGCCGCCTACCTTCTCGGCCTGCGAGGCCACGTACAAGGTGCCGCTGGCCGTGTCGTAGGCTAGGCCTCCGGGGCCGACGACAAAGGCGTTGGCGTCGAGCCGCGTGGCGTAACCGGAGGCAATTTGTAGCTTGCTTTGCACCTGGGGAATGCCGTTCGGCGGAATGGTCAGATTGACGCGCGTGACGGTGCCATTGGCGCCGGTCGTAGCGCTCACGTTCGAGACGAACAATTGCACCGAACTGCCCTGATCGTTGACGGCCAGGTCCCAAGGATCGGCCAGCAAGGTCGGATCGGTAATGGTTTCGACGAGATGGCCGTTGGCATCGAGCACTTGCAAGGATCCCTGCAGCAACCCTCCCTTACCGTCGTTGGGCACGTTGGCCACGATCACAAACCCCGACCTGAGTACTACCAGGCCGGTATCGAGCCCTTGCACCGCGCTGGTGAAAAAGGTCGACTGTTGACCCGACGGCGTGATGCGGATGATGGTCGTGCCAGTGCCCTGCGTATTGCCGGCATTATTGAAGTTGGAGATGAGCGTGTCGCCCGGCTGCAAAATGCCGCTGGTGGGAAAGCCAGCCGGCACAATCGCGTTGCCGTAAGGGTTCACGTCGCCATTGCCGGGCACGGTGGAAAAGGTCTGCACTGCGCCGGCATCGGTGAAGGTCGCTACGGTGCCAGCAAAGGTCTGATTTTCAATGCCCTTGATCGGTTGCGCCTTAATGGCGATATCGCTTTCGGCGACGTCCGCCAGACCGCTGCCGGTGGCGATGGGGTTGGGCGTGACGCCGTTCTCCGTCGCGCTGACAGTCAATGGGTAATGGCCAGTCACGACATAGGTGTGCGTGCCGCTGATCGTGAAAGCGCCGGCCGAACCCGAGACTACGCCCGTGCTGCTTGTGCCGTCGCCCCAGTTGATGGTGGCCGTGAAGCTGCCAACCGGGTCGGGACTGCCGGGATCGCTGAGCGTGGCGACGGCGCCGCTGAAGGCCAGGCCCTCGGCCGTCAAGATGGTGGCGGCAGTAATGGTCGCGTCGCTTTCCGCTACCGTGGCTGTGGCGGAGCTGAAGTTGGTCGGCGTGAACTGCCCGCGGACTTCGCCGCTGGGGAACGCCGCAGTGTGAATGTTCTCGTAGATGTTGCCGGCCAACAACTGGTTGACGAAGGCGGCGTTCACCGTGAACGTCTGCTGCGGGATCGTGCCGGTGGCGGCAGCCGGCACGCCGGTGAACTCAATGTTATTGCCGTTGGCATCTTTGGCGACGGGGCCGTTGGCGCCGGCCGCCGCATTGTGCAAGTGCGCCGCGGTTGGCGGGCCCGACAGGCCGCTGTAACTCGATTGCACCGTCAGCGTCGTCTGATCGGGGCTGAGGAAAAGATTGGCCGTGCCTGTGCCGACAGAGGCGGTCGGTGGAACCTGGTTCGCGCCGGAGAGCGTAGTAGTAACCAATTGGCTCACGCCGTTTTCCGTTACGGCGACACTGACTGGATAGCTGCCGTCTTCGGCGAACGTGTGGCTGCCACTGACCGTAAACGTGCCGCCGGCGAAGGTGATCGTGCCGGCACTCGACGTGCCGTCGCCCCAGTTGATGCTGGCACTAAAGGTGTTAACGGTCGGGCTGGTGGGCTGGAAGTCGTAGAGCGAAACGTTGGGCACGTTGTCGTCTACGGCTGCCAGGCGATATTGCCCGCCGACTGTGGCGATCGCCAGGCCAAAGGCGCCGCCGTTAGCTGGATCGACGGAGAACTGACCCACGAACTGACCGGTTTTGGTGAACTCCACCAACTCACTTGGCTGATTGGGATCGGCGTTGACGGCGTCGCTATTAGCGGTGATCAGGTCGCCGTTGGGAGCAAGCACCAGGCCGATTGGTCCGTGCAAGTGCGTCGGATCGGCATAGACGACAGTTCCTTTGCCATTGTCGGTGTTTGTCGTGCCGGCGTTGGCGATGGAGAAGATCGTGCCAACTTCGACGCCGCCCACTTTTTCTGCTTGCGAGGCGACATACAGCGTTCCGGTGGCAGAGTCGTAAGCCAGACCGCCAGGTCCGACGACAAAGGCGTTGGCATCGAGCCGAGTGTTAAAACCCGAAGCGATCTGCACCATGTTTTGTACGATGGGAATGCCGTTCGGCGGAATGCTCAGGTCGACGCGCGTTACCGTGCCATTCGGGCCGCTTGTGGCGCTCACATTCGAGACGAACAGTTGCGCCGTGGTCCCTTGATCGTTGACTGCCAGGTCCCACGGATCGGCAAGCAGGGCGGGATTGGTAATGGTTTCGACCAGGTTTCCGTTGGGGTCGAGCACTTGCAGCGAGCCTGGCAGCAAGCCGCCCGCGCCGTTGTTGGGTACGTTGGCGACGATCACAAAACCCGATTTCAATACGACGAGCCCCGTATCGAGCCCCGGCGCCGCGCTAGTGAAGAACGTCGATCGTTGGCCAGACTCTGCGAGAAGCATGATGGTCGTGCCGGTGCCTTGTACGTTCGCACTATTGTTGAAGTTGGCAATCAACGTATCGCCGGACAGCAAGACGCCGGTGCTCGGAAAGCCGGCGGGTACGATCGCCACGCCGTAGGGATTCACGTCGCCGTTGCCGGGCACGGTCGAGAGCGTTTGGACCGCGCTCGGATCAGTGAAAGTCGCAACCGCGCCCGTGAAGGCCTGGTTTTCATTTGCGGCGATCGGCTTGGCCTGCACGGTGAGGTCGTCTTCGGCCACGTCGGCAGTCGCCGTCGCGGTAACGGTGAACGGCGGCGTATTCTTCTCGGTGGCCGACACGGTGATCGTGTAATGCCCGTCCTCGGCATACGTGTGGGTGTCTAGAAGAGTATAGGTGCCATTCGCACCAACGATGCCGGCACTGTTGCTGGTGCCATCGCCCCAATTGATGGTGGCGCTGAAATCACTGGCTGGATCCGTGCTGCCCGGATCGGTGAGCACGGCCACTTGCCCGTTGAACACTTTTCCCTCGCCGACGAGAACGTTTTGGGCGGTGAGCGTGGCGTCGGTCTCGGCGATGGCGGCGGTGCTGGTGGCGAAGCTGGTTGTGGTAAACTGGCCGCGGATTTCGCCGGCGGTATTGGCCGTGGTGTGGATGTTCTCGTAGATGTTGCCGGCCACCAGTTGGCCGACGAAGCCGGCGTTGACGGTGAACGATTGCGTGGGAATGATGCCGCTGGTGGCGGCAGGTACGCCGGCGAACTCGATGTTATTGCCGTTGGCGTCTTTGGCGATGGGGCCGTTGGCGCCGGCCGGCGCGTTGTGCAGGTGTGCGGCCGTGGCGTTGCCCTGCAAATTGGCGAACGACGAGTTGACGGTGATGGTGGTCTGATCGCCGCTGAGAAAGATACTGCCGCCGCCGTTACCGTTCGTCACGACCGGCGGCACTTGCTGCGCGCCTGTGAGCAACGTACTGAAGAACTGGCTAATGCCGTTTTCGCTGACGCTCACACCGACGGTATAATTGCCGTCGTCGGCGTAGGTGTGCGTGCCGCTGACCGTAAACGTGCCCCCGGCGAAGGTGATCGTACCGGCGCTCGACGTGCCGTCGCCCCAACTGATCGTAGCACTGTAAATATTGACGGTCGGGCTCGTCGGCTGAAAATCGTAGAAAGAAATGTTGGGTACGTTGTCGTCGACGGCCGCCAGACGGTACTCGCCCGCCACCGTGCCGACGGCCAGGCCGAAGGCGCCGCCGTTGGCCGGATCGACCGAAAACTGGCCGACGAACTGTCCGGTCTTGGTGAACTCGACCAATTCGCTCGGCTGGTTAGGATCGGCGTTGACCGCGTCGCTGTTGGCGGTGATCAAATCGCCGTTGGGCGCCAGCACCAGGCCGATGGGACCGTGCAGATGCGTCGCATCGGCAAAGACCACGGTGCCCTCGCCGCTGCCATTGGTGTTGGTCGTACCGGCGTTGGCAATGGAGAAGATTGTGCCGACCTCCTTGCCGCCCACTTTTTCGGCCTGCGAGGCGACGTAGAGCGTATCCGTAGCGGCGTCGTACGCCAGCCCGCCCGGCCCGACGACGAAGGCGTTGGCATCGAGCCGCGTATTGTAACCGGAACCGAGTTGCACGGCCCGCGTCTCCGCGATATTGCCGCCCGGGGGAGTGCTTAGGTCGATGCGCCACACAGAGCCATTGGGGCCGCTGGTGCCGCTCACGTTGGAGAAGAACAATTGGGCCGTGGCTCCCTGATCGTTGACGGTCATATCCCAGGGGTCGGCGATGGGAGGGCCTTGCAGCGTTTCGAGCAGATTGCCATTGGTGTCGAGCACTTGCACCGCGCCGGTCGCCAGGCCGCCGGCGCCGTTATTGGGTACGTTGGCGACAAGCACATAACCCGACTTCAACACCACGAGCCCTGTATCGAGCCCGGCGAGAGGGCTGGTGTAAAAGGTCGAGATCTGTCCCGAGGGAGTAATGCGGACAATCGTGGTGCCGGTTCCCTGCGTGTTGTTGGCGTTGTTAAAGTTGGCGACCAGCGTGTCGCCCGGTTACAGCAGGCCGGTGGTGGGAAAATCGGCCGGTACGATCGCCACGCCGTACGGGTTCACGTCGCCGTTACCGAGCACGGTGGAAAAGGTTTGCACGGCGCCGGGATCGGTAAAAGTTGCCACGGGCGCGCTGATCTGCTGGTGTTCGCCGCCGCTTACCGGCAACGCCGCCGTCACGATGTCGTTTTCGGCCACGTCGGCAGTGCTGGTAGCCGTGGCGATGGGGTTTGGCGATACGCCGGCTTCGGTCGCCGCGATGGAAATCGTGTAGTGACCTGCGGTCTGATAAGTATGTATGCCGACGAGAGTGTAGGTCCCGCCGCTGCCCGACAGTGGGCGTTGACTTGACGTGCCGTCGCCCCAGTTGATGGTTGCCGAGAAGGTGTCGTTCGCCGTGGCCGTCGGATCGGTGAGCGTAGCCAGCGTCCCGCTGAACCTCTGCCCTTCGGCGGCTTGGATATTGTTGGCCGTCAGCGTAGCGTCGGCCTCCGTCACGGTGACCGTGGTACTGGTCGCGGTATTGTTGGCTGGGTCAATGAGATCGTTCACGGTGACGGTCGCGGTGAACGAGCCGTCTTCAGGGTAGACAATCAGGAGGCCGCTCTGCGGCTTGCCCGTGACGGTGTATTCTCCGGCGTGTCCTGCCACGGGCGTCAGGTTGCCTTCGGTCACGGTATGATTCACATCGCCCCAGGAGACTGCGGTGATCGCGCTGATCCCTTCCACGAGGTTGGTGTTCGTGTTTGTCAGCGTGCCAAGCGTGATCGTCGGCGTTGTGCCTTCGGCCAGCGACACCGGCACCAGGGCCAGACTGGCCGACAGCAGATGCCGCGCTTCCAGGCTCTCCAACCAGGCGCTTGTCGGCTGACGAAGCGCATCACGCCGAGCTCGGGCAATTCGTTTCTTCGATTTCTTGTCAGTCCGGCGAGACTGTGGGCGTTCCATGAAAATTCTCCTCACGTAAGAGTGCGGGGGCATTCAGCTTGACGGGTGTCGGGCCTAGTTGGCCCGATGCACGGTTCGATCTAATAAATCAGCAGTAGGGCGGGACCGGCATACCCCTCTGGGTGGCTCAGCCCCACACTACGTTTAATCTGCGAAGAACCGTCGTGCAATACTATGGTTGCCCACCTACTAAGCGAAAATACTCGTCGGAAGCAATCAGGCCGGCGACAACCGTTTCGTTGCTCAGGCCGTGCTCGAAGGCGTTCACCCAGCCGTCGATCTCGGATTGGCCGGGAGTGCGGCGGAGGAACGTCTCGTAGTCGTTTTGAACGATGATCCCTTCGCGCTCGGCGCTGGCCGCAAAACCGAGTGCGACCGCCGATCGCGTGACTCCTTGGGCCAAGGAATGAATCCAGAAGGCCTCGCCTTGGCTGTCGGGCGCTCGGCCCAGCAGGTCGAAATACATGTGATCGACCCAGGCCTTGTCGGTGCCGCCGCTGTGCTGGTAATACTCCGGTGAGCCGATGAATTGGGACTGCATTTGCTCGAGCGTCATGCCGGCCCGCATGGAAGACAGCCAAAACGCCAGTCCCTGGGAATCGGGCGCGCGCCCCAGGAAGTGTTGGTAAGCCTGCGATATCTCGTCGTCGAGGTATTCGTTGCTGTAGGTCAGGCTCGTGGCGAACTGAAGACGGCTTTCGCTCCCTTGCAGGGCGTTCACGGCGGCTGCCAGCGCGGCCGGGTCGACGGCCCGTCCAAGCACGTCTTCAAAGGCGCTGGTGACGAAGGCCTGCAGCGGCGTCAGCGGCGGAGCATTGGAGGAAGTGGATGGAGGCGTGCCCGACGATGGAATGACCGTCGCTGTGGCGTTGATCGCAGCCTCGTCGCCACCGACGTCTTGCAGAGTGATTTCGAGCGTATCGGCGCCGGCCGCCGCATAGGTGTGCGAGCCCACGACGTTAAAGCCGCTGCCGTTAGCCGTGACGGTGCCAATCGAGACACTGCCATCGCCCCAATCGATGACCGCCATAAAGTCCGACGCGACAGCCGCCGTGTTGCTCGACGTGAACGACGCCACCGCGCCGGTGAAGCTGGTGCCGGCGGTGGCGGTAATGGTCGCGCCGGCCAAGGTCAACGGATCGCCCGTGACGTTCTGCGGCTGGTTGGTGGTGAAAATCTTCCCGTTGATGAAGATCCAGTCGTTGCCGTTGCCCGAGTGGACGGTGTCGCCGCCGGCCACCTGTTGAACGGTGTTGGCATTCAGATAGGTCGCCAGCTTCGCCATGCGGGTGGCAAAGGAGTCGCCGGAGCTCCACTCGGCCATGACCTGGGCCAAAGTCTGGGTACTGTAATCGAAGTTAGTCGTACCGCCAACGAGGATGCTGTCTTGCTTCGCCCCGTTGATGGATGAGGGGCCGCTGCCTCCACTCAAGAGGTCGCGTCCGTCGCCGCCATGGATCTGGTTGTTGCCGCCGCCGCCCACGACGACGTCGTTGCCGTCGTCGACCTCGATCTTGTCGTTGCCCGTCCCGCCAAAGATCCATTCCGGCGTATTGGTGTTGTCGCTCTGCACCTGGATGGTGTCGTTGCCGTTGAGGCCAAACACCACCAGCTTGCAGAGGCCGCCTGAGACGACGACGTTATCCACCTGGAAGTGGATGGGCGGTTGGCCGTGAGGCGGCGGGTCGAGTGAGTCAATCTTAACGCTGTAAGTGAGCTGTCCCTGTTTATTGGTTTGCAAAGCGATCTGAACGTTGTCGTCGTTAGGCGTGCCGAAGACGACGAGCTGTTGCATACCCGGACTCGGCAAGCCGGTGGCCGGATTGAAGTCGCACGGTTCTAACAGCGCCGTGAGCGTAGGCACCAGGATCGCCTCGTTCACGGTCGTGGCTGTGCCGCCCGGGTCGCTGATGGTGACCGCGGCACTAAAGTTGCCTTGCGCGGTGTAAGCGTGATTGCCCGTGACCATGAAATTGCCGTTGCCAAGTGCAGTGATCGTGGCCGCGCTCGAACTGCCGTCGCCCCAATTGACGGTGGCCGTGAAATCATTGACGGGATTGCTGGGGTACGTCGCATCGGTGAACGTGGCCAGGATGTTGCCGAACGTCGTATTCAAGGGGAAGGCGAGGCCGTTGATCGGCGTCGCGGCGATAGTATCGCCTTCTGCCACGGTCAGAGTGCCCGCGGCAAAACTGCCGGGCACGAATTGACCGCGAACCTCGCCGCCGGGATACGCGGCCGTGTGGATGTTTTCATAGATGTTCCCCTCGAGCAATTGCGTGACGAAGGCGGCATTCACGGTGAAAGTCTGTGGGCCAAGCGAGCCGCTGATGGTCGCAGGCAGGTTGGTGAACGCCAGGTTATTCCCGTTAACGTCCGTAGCAACCGGGCCGTTTTGTCCGGCCGGAGCGTTGTGCAGGTGGGCCGCGGTCGGCTGGCCGGACAGGCCCGCGTAGGTACTGGCCATGGTGAGCGTCGTTTGATCGGCGCTGAGAAACAGTGTGGCCGTGCCGGTCGCGAGCGACGGCGGTACCTGCTGCATGCCGGAAAGCGCGGTCGTGAAGAACTGACTCACGCCGTTTTCAGTGACCAGCACGCTGATGGGGAAGTTCCCCTCGTCAATGTACGTGTGGCTTCCACTGACCGTGTAGCTACCTGCGGAGCCGGTGACAATACCCGCGGTGACTGTGTTGTCGCCCCAGTTGATGGTCGCCGTGAACGTGTCGCCGGCGATGGCAGTGGGGTCGCTAAAGGTGGCCACCGCGCCGTTGAACGGTGTGTTTTCCGTAACCTGTGGCGAAAGCAACTTCACCGCCAGGTCGTCTTCAGCTACGTCGGCCGTTGCGCTGGCGGTGGCGATCGGGGCGGGCAAGACGCCGCTTTCCGACGCTGCCAGATGGAGCGTGTAGTGGCCGTCTTCGGCGTAAGTGTGATTGCCGCTGACGGTGTAAGAACCGTTGGCCCCACTGACATTGCCCGCGCCTACCGTGCCGTCGCCCCAGTCGATTGCGACGCTGAAATCTGTCGCCGGATCGGTGCTACCAGGATCGCTTAGCACCGCGACTTGCCCACTGAATTGCTGGCCTTCGGCGGCGTGAATTGGCTGGGCCGTCAACGTCGCTGCGCTTTCGGCCACGGTGGCAATGCCGGTCGCGGAGGCGGGGGCGCCCAGTTGCGTCACGCCGTTTTCAGTCGCCGTGACCGTGAAAGTATTGCTGCCGTCTTCGGCGTAGGTGTGGCTGCCGCTGACGGTGAACGTACCATTGCCGTAGGTAATGGTGCCCGCGCTCAGCGTGCCGTCGCCCCAGTTCACGTTGGCGCTAAACGTGTTGACCGTGGGACTGGTGGGTTGGAAGTCGAAGAACGAGACGTTGGGCACGTTGTCGTCGACGGCCGCCAGGCGATACTGGCCTGCCACGGTGCCGATGGCCAGACCGAAAGCGCCGCCGTTGTTCGGATCGACCGAGAACTGGCCCACGAACTGTCCCGTCTTGGTGAACTCCACCAACTCACTTGGCTGGTTGGGATCGGCATTCACCACGTCGCTGTTGGCGGTGATCAGGTCGCCATTGGGCGCCAATACCAGCCCGATTGGCCCGTGCAGGTGTACCGCATCGGCAAACACCACCGTACCCTTACCGTTGTCGATAAGGGTCGTATTGGCGTTGGCGATCGAGAAGATGGTGCCCGTCTCGACGCCGCCCACTTCTTCGGCCTGTGAGGCCACGTAGAGCGTACCGGTCGTCGCGTCGTAGGCCAGACCGCCTGGACCGACCACAAACCCTGCCATGTCAAGCCGCGTGCGATAGCCCGAGCCGATCTGCACTATGTCTTGCACTTGTGGAATGCCGACCGGCAGCGGCGACATCGTCAGATCGACGCGCGCGACGGTACCATTGGGGCCGGTGGTGCCACTCACGTTCGAGACGAAAAGTTGCGCGGTACTCCCCTGGTCGTTGACCGCCAAATCCCAGGGTTCGGCCAGCAAGGGATTGCTGATCGTTTCCACCAGCTTGCCGTTGGCATCGAGCACTTGCAGCGAGCCTGGGTTCAGGCCGCCGGCGCCGTTGTTGGGCACGTTGGCCACGATCACAAAGCCCGATTTGAGGACCACCAGCCCCGTATCGAGACCCGCGGCGGAACTGGTGAAGAAGGTCGATTCCTGCCCGGAGGGGGTGATGCGCACGATCGTCGTGCCGGTGCCTTGCACGTTATTGGCGTTGTTGAAATTGGCGATCAAGGTATCGCCCGGCTGCAACACTCCCGTGCTCGGGAATCCGGCCGGCACGATCGCCACGCCATAGGGATTCACGTCGCCGTTGCCGGGCACGGTCGAAAACGTCTGGACCGCCCCCGGATCGGTGAACGTGGCCACCGGGCCGGTGAACGACTTGCCTTCGGCCGCATTCACGGGCACGGCGGTGACGGCAATGTCGTCTTCCGCCACGGAGGCCGTACCGACGGCGAAGTTGCTCGACAGGAACTGGCCGCGGATTTCGCCCCCGGGGTTGGTCGCGGTGTGAATGTTTTCATAAACGTTGCCGCGGAAGAGTTGCGTGACGAAAGCCGGGTTGACCGTGAACGACTGCGGCCCCAGCGTGCCGCTGGTCGCGAGGGGCACGTTGGCAAAGGCGATGTTGTTGCCGTTCACGTCGGTGGCGATCGGCCCGTTCAGTCCGGCCGGCGCGTTGTGCAAATGCGCCCCGGTGGCATTACCCGACAGCCCCGAGAAGGTCGACGACATGGTGAGCGTCGTCTGATCGGCGCTCAAGAAGAGCGTGCCCGTTCCGGTGCCCAGGGAGTTGTCGGGAGTCTGCGCTCCGTTCAGCGTGGTGGTCAGCAGTTGACTGACGCCGTTCTCGGTCACCAGCACGCTGACGGGATAGCTGCCGTCTTCGGCATAGGTGTGGCTGGCCGATACGGTGAAATTGCCGTT
>DASSFG010000463.1:0-5316 GCA_035694685.1 Pirellulales bacterium | reverse complement strand
CGCAGGTCGAGATTCGCAATGATGCGGGCAAATCGTTTGCATTGCCAGTACACACCAGTTCGGCCGACCCCGACTCGTTCACCGGCACGTGGCACGCCCCTTCAGGCGGACGCTATCGCGTTGAAGCAAGCCTCGTTGCAGCGGGACAAACACTGGCCAACGAGACGGCCGAGTTTCTCGTTCACGGCTCGGACTTGGAATTGGCCGACGCCGGCACGAACCCCGATCGTCTGCGCACGATGGCCAAGTTGACCGGCGGCCTCTATTACGACATCCACGATGTCGGCCGGCTTGCCCCGAACATCGAGCATCGCGAACGCCGCCTCACCCGCGTCGAGCGCACCGATCTCTGGGACTCCGGCAGATCGCAGACGGCCCTGTTTTTGTTTTTCCTCGTCGCTGTAACAGCGGAATGGGTGCTACGGCGGAGAAATCACCTGGTTTGATGAGAGATGAGAGATGAGAGATGAGGGATGAGGGATACAGGATGAGCCGAAAACGTGTCGCCGAGAACTCTCATCCTTCATCCCTCATCCTTCATCCTTCATCTTTCATCTTTCATCTTTCATCCTTCATCTTTCATCCAAGCAACGAGACCGTATTATGAGTATCGCTCAAGATTACCCGGTGCTGGTTAGCAAGATTGATGAGCTGCGTAGGCAGTGGCGCATGTTGCAGATCGGCGAAGGGACGCTGCGGACGCTGGCGGTCGTTTTGGCCGCGCTGGTGATCGTCGTGGCGTGCGATAACTTGTTTTGGCCGAGCACCGGTGGCCGGACGATGCTGCTCGTCTTGCTCGCTGCAACGCTGCTGTTGTCGGCTGGAAAATGGATCGTGGAGCGCTGGCTGGAAGACCGGCGCGACGATTTCTTTGCGGCACTGGCCGAAGCGCGTCATCCGGAGCTGCGCAATCGGCTGATCAACGGTTTGCAGCTTGGGCGCGGCAACGAACCGGGCTCGCCGAGGTTAATCGAAGCGATTGTCCGCGACGCCGTCACCGCGACCGCCGACGTCGAGGTCGCCGACTCGCTCGATCGCCGGTCACTACGTCGTTCCGCAACGTTTTTGGCAATCGCCGCCGTGTTGCTCGTGACCTATTCTCTTTCCCCTCGTTTTGCCAATGGATTGGAGCGGGTGTTCGCGCCTTGGGCTGATATACCGCCTTTCACGGCCACGCAGGTGGCCAAAGTAACGCCGGGCGACAAGCAGGTGATGGAAGGTTCGCCGGTGAGCGTCACCGCGGAATTGGCGGGAGCTGTGCCCGAGGGGGCACAGTTGCTGATCAACACCGGCGAAAGCTGGCAGCGGTCGCCGATGCGCGCCACCGACCCAAAGCGGCCTGAGCTGTTTGGCTTGACGCTGCGCGAGGCGAGCGAGTCGTTCGATTACTATGTTGCAGCCGGCGACGGTCGTTCCAGGCAGTATCGCATCAACGTTGTCGAGCGTCCGCGTATCGAAGGCATCTCGATCAGCATCGCGCCGCCGTCTTACACCGAGCTGGCATCCTCCACGGTCGAGCACTCTGATGGCGAGATCGCCGGGCTGTGCGGCGCCAGCGTAAAATTGAAACTGACGGCCAGTAAGCCGCTGAAGACGGCCAGGCTGATGCTCGACGCCGGAGAACCGATCGAGCTGACCCGCGTCGCCGACGACCGCACCTGGCAAACGGGCTGCGTGCTTTGGAGCGAAAAAGCGAAAGGCGACACGGTCGTTGAGCGGCGGGTCACGGCGCCTGCCCGATACCAGATCTACCTGGCTGCTACCGACGGCTCGGAGCTTGCCGATCCGCTCTGGCGCTCGATCGCGCTCGCCGACGACCAGCCGCCTACGGTCGCCATTTCCTCGCCTGGCCGCGACGTGCAGCTCAAGCCCGAAGAAACATTCTCGATCGAACTACTGGCCAAAGACGACTATGGCGTCGGGCCGATGACGTTGCGGTACCGGGTGAACGATGAGAAGGAGCCGCGGGAACTAACGTCGTTTCCGAGCGAAGGCGCCGCGGCGACGGAGCGTAACGAGTCCTACGAATGGCAGCTCGCCAGCGGCGGGCTGAAGGCCGGCGACGTCGTGCAATACTGGGCCGAAGTGGCCGACCGCAATGATGTCACGGGGCCGGGCGTCGGTCGCTCTCCGACCTACTCGTTATTTATTAAATCGCCCGAGCAGATCCTGGCGCGGCTGGAATTTCAGTTGGACGACTATGCCCAGGCGCTGGAAGAGCTGGTGCGCTTGCAAAGCGAGAACCGGGCACAAACCGCGGCGGCCGTCTCATTTGAGACGCTTGTCGTGCGCGAAACGCTCATTCGCGCCAAAACGCTGGCCTTGTCTCGGGCAATGGGTCGCGATGCCGTTCCGATTGCCTCGATGATTGAGGAGCTGGACGAGCTGTACGCCGGCCCGATGGCCGATTGCATTCGGCTGTTGGAAGCCGGCCGCGATACGAAGGAAAGCGCCAAGGCGGCCACGACGCGAGACGCTTCCTTGCCGGTGCAAGACCAGATCATCGAGCGGCTCAAAGCGCTGCTTGCCCGGCTGGAGCGCAACGAACAAGCTCGGCAGGCCTTGAAGAAGCTGGAAAAAAGCGACAAGGCGGCCCACGTGGCGACGATCGAGGCCCTCGGCGGCCTTGCCGACGACCTCAAAGGTCTCGTGGCCGATGAAAAAGAGCTGGCCGACAAGTTTGAGAAACTACCCAAGAAGCCGGTGGACGAGACGAATGAAGAAGCCCTGGAGGCGATGAAGGACCTCGACGAGCTGGAGCAAAAGTACGGCGAATGGGCCAAAGGCAAAGTCGACGAGATGACAAAACTTCCTACCGGTTTCATTGACGACTTTGGTTTGCGTGAAGACGTCAATCGCATCTTCGAGGAAATCGAAAAGGCGGCCAACCGGCCGAAGGCGGAGAAGGTCGAGGTGGCGCTTGAGGATTTGGGTGCGGGCCTGGCGACAAAGATGCTCGAAGATCTCGAGGTCTGGATGCTGGACACGCCCGATGCGGCCCAGTGGGTGCTGGAAGAGCCGCTCACTAATGGCCCGCTGAAGATACCTGAGATGCCGCTGCCCGACGCCTTGGAAGACATGATGGGCGATCTGTTGCAAGAAGCCGACGAGTTCGATCAGGAGGCCGACGACATCACGAGCGCCTGGGGCGACAACTTGAACCAGGCCGGCTGGGGCGTGTCTGACGGGCCGATCAGCAGCTTTTCGGCCAAGGGCAAAACGGGCAACGACATGCCCAACAACATGGAGCTCAGCGGCCGTTCGGGCGACGGACGGCGCGGCAAGTCGTCGGGCCAGATGGTGGGCGACACGTCTCGCGGTTTGCAAGGCCGCAAGACGCCCGCTCGGGTCGGCAACGAGCGTTACGAGCCGGGCAAGCTCAAGCAAGAGCAGCCGCAGGATCCCAACGGCGCCACGGGTGGCGGCAAGAAGGCCGGCGCCGGCCGGCGCGGCTTGCAAGGCGGCACGCCGCCCGACTTCGTGAAAGACATGGAGCGGCTGAGCGAGAAGCAGGCGTCTGTGCGCGAACGGGCGGAGCAAGTGACGCAGAAGCTGGAAGCGACCGGCGTCAACACCACGCGGCTGAACCAGAGCATCGACTTGATGAAATCAGCCGAGCAAGACCTGCGCGACCTGCGTTATGAAGATGCAACCTCCAAACGCCGCATCGCCCTCAGCCAGCTCAAAGGCGCGCTCACGCGTCCCGATCAGGCCACCGCCATTGAATTGAGCCGTGCCCGCGACCTTCCGCCCGAAATGCGCGAAGAGTTGCTTCAATCGGCCGACGAAGGCTACCCGGAAGGATACGAGTCGCTGTTGAAGAACTATTTTAAGGCGCTGTCGGAAGCGGAGCGCTAAATCATGGAACGTACAAGAAGATCCCTAGCGCCCTATGTTCTTGCTTGGGTTGCTTGGCAGGCGACGTTTGTCATGATGTACCTGGAAGGTGAACGTCTCAAGCTAACGTTCCACGTCAAGTCGTGCATTGGGGACGCGTTCGGCGAGTCCGCTTCGAATGCCGCCCACTGGCGAGACGGGCAGGCAGTTCAACGAAGCGCGTCTTGCGAAACGTCCCGCAGGTTGATCCTACACGGACGACGGCTTCGATGTCAAAAAGCCGCCGCCCAAGCGTGAGCAGCCCGCTCGACCAATCGCCCGCGATCGCGTTTGCAAACAGACGGGAAAAATGCGAAGCTGTGGCGAGAATGGTCGGGGCTGAACGCGGATGATTTAAATAAGGACGTGCAGGACTGACATGCACACCGTGCAAGTATTAAACCAAGGGGACGAGCAAATGATCAAACTTCCGCGGGAATTTCGCGTCTCCACCGACAGCCTTTCCATTCGGAAGCAAGGTAACTCGCTCATCCTTGAGCCGACGAAGCCAACTCATTTGCCCACCGATTTCTTCGCATCCATTCGTATTGACGACCCGGCATTCGTGCGCCCCCCACAAGGGCAAATGCCTGACGCACCCTCCCTCTGAACGTTAGCCGCCTGCAGTATCTGCTCGATACGAACACCTGCATTGCCGCAATGCGAAATCATGCCGCCGTCATCGCACGAATGTCGGCCACCGATCCTGCGTTGTGTGCGGTATCGACGGTCCACTCCCGTATGCGGTCCGTAGCCCCCATCCGCGACTTGGGTGTACATTGCACGGACCAAGGGCGGCAACGCGAATCCCATTCGGCGCTCGGCCTCTGCTAGAGTCTCTTCGCTTACCGGAGGGCGCGGGCGGATGGGCGGACAGACGGCAAGGTCCACAGTCGGTCCTGATCGGGTTCGCTCCTTCAGCCGGCGGATGAAGGCGTTGGAAATCTTGGTTGGCTCGTCTGCGCCGAACATTATTGAAGTCCTCCGTGCTAATTTACTCGGTTCTCTCCGTAAATGCACATGTCGTTGCAAGCGACAGAACGGCTCGAAATGTCACGGGTCCGGATAAGAGCCAGTCATGTCCAACCCAATGTTCTTGCCCGCACCATGCAGAGCGCTTAAAGTAACGATGTAGTTCCCGCCCGAAAAGTCCCGCCTAAAGTTCGATCTTGGTTTTAATTCCGCTCGATCCCTAGCGGAGATCCGCATGCGGCTTTTGAGTTCAATCTCTTCAATCGTGCTGACGCTGGCGTTGTTGGCGTCGATCGGCGCTCCCTGCGCGGCTGCTGAGGAATTGCTGCCGTCCGATCGGCCGGTTGAAGAGATCGCCGATTTGCTGATCGATGCCGGTTTGATTGCGGCGGGCGTGACTGCCGCGCCCGCGGCCGACGACGCAACCTATTTGAGGCGTGTGACGCTCGATTTGGCCGGTCGCATTCC
>DASSFG010000462.1:0-3068 GCA_035694685.1 Pirellulales bacterium | reverse complement strand
GACCACGTTCGGGGGCAGGCCGTAACTGTTTATGGAGCGTCAATTCAATTTCAACGCCCGCGGGCGCCGTTGGTGGCCGGTTAAACGAGTGACCGTCAATGCCAACGGTCATCAAATTCTTGGCCGCCGGCCGGCAAGCGTCAAGGAAGATTTCCCTTTTGACACGCGGGGCAGGTGCCGATATGCTCTGCGGCCCTTACGTTCGACACAGGGAGACGCCCCCTTGCCCGCGCGACAGAGTGTACTCGTAGTTGATCCGCAAGAAGAGACTCACGAAGTGTTGCGTGCCGCTCTGGGCGAGCAGGACGTCGACGTCGTGGTTGCCCGCGATCCTGCCCAGGGACTCGCGCTGGCGCGGCAGCGATCGCCCAACTTGATCGTGCTCGATTTGGAGAGCGACGGTCCGTCTGCCATCGTGGCCGGCCGGTTGGCGGCCGAGGCTGCGAGCCGCTTGACCCCACTTTTGGTTTTGGGGCATGGCAAATGCGACTGGCAGCGTCTGGCCGGCTGCCAGCCCCTGGCGAAACCCTATCACTACGCCGCCTTGATCCGTAAAATCGAGGCATTGCTGGGCGAAGCTGCGGATGCCGCCCGGCGGCGCGATGCGAAGGCCGCGTGATCGTCCTTGCGCACGCGCGGGACTGTACACGCCAGGTGCCACTTGCCTTCGCTCTTTGTTTTTCGCGGCAACAATCAGGGCATGCGCTTCGAGCTCGAAGCCGAGATGCTCACCATTGGCCGCGATTCGGCAAATGGCATCCAGTTGCACGACACCGAGGTCTCGCGCCGCCATGCCGAAATCCGCCGCACCGGCCCCACATTCACGCTCACCGACCTGGCGAGCTCCAACGGCACCTTTGTGAACGGCCAGCAAATCAGCGTTCACGAATTGGCGAACGGCGACGAGGTGCAGCTCGGCGGCACCGTCATGCTCTTCACCTGCCTGGCCGACGAATCGACCGGCGACATCGCCGACAAGATCGACATCATTGCCCGGCAGCAACCAGGCGGTGAGTCGCGCATCATCCAGACCATCCGCGAGTCGGAAGGGAGCCATATTTTCGACATCGGAGCCGAGTCGCCGGGCAACGTCTGGCTGGCCCGTGCCCGAGGCAATCTGCAGGTCATGTATCGCACGGCGTTGGCCGTCAGCCACACGCTCGACATCGACCAGCTTCTGAACCGCATCATGCAGCTTATCTTCGAGTGGGTCGAAGCCGACCGCGGCTGCATCATGCTGGTCAATGCCGATACAGGGCGGCTCGAGCCGGCGGTGCGCCGTAACCGCAAAGGCGTGAAATCGGACGACCGCATCAAAATCAGCCAGACGATTCTCGATTACGTCATGGAGCACAACGAGGGCGTGCTCACCAGCAACGCCCGCGACGACGACCGCTGGAACCCGGCCGTAAGCATCTTGCAGATGGGCGTCTGCGAGGCGATCTGTGTGCCGATGCGCGGCCGTTACAACATGGTCGGGCTGATCTATATCGACACCACCGTCTCGCCGCAGCGCATCATCCAGCAGCAATCGACCACCAAGTTCAGCGATGAACACCTGAAGCTGATGATCGCCATCGCCCACCAGGCCGCCCTGGCCGTGGAAGACACGCGCTATTATTCGGCGATGGTGCAGGCCGAGCGGCTGGCCGCGGTGGGGCAAACGATCGCCACGCTTTCGCACCACATCAAGAACATCTTGCAGGGCATCCGCGGCGGCAGCTTCTTGATCAAGGAGGGACTGTCGCAGCACGACGAGAACATGGTCCGCAAGGGCTGGGAGTTCGTCGAAAAGAACCAGGAGCGGATCTCGAACCTGGTGATGGACATGCTCACCTTCAGCAAAGAACGCGAGCCGGAGCTCGTGGCCGCCGACATGAACGAAGTGGCGGCCGACGTGGTCGAGCTGATGTCGTCGCGGGCAAAAGAGAAAAACGTCCAGCTCACCTTCGCGCCTTGCGAAAAACTGCCCACGCTGATCTTCGATCCTGAAGGACTGCACCGGGCAATCCTCAACGTCGTGACGAACGCCTTGGACGCCTGCGATCGCGCCGCCCTCGAAGCGGCCGCCGAGGACGAAACGCTCATCAGCGAGCGCGATCAAAACGCCGAAGCGCAAAGGGCGCGGCCGGGCCAGGTAGACGTGCGTGTGGAATACGACCGCGAACACCGCCAGGCAAGAATCGTGGTCTGCGACAACGGCCAAGGTATTCCCGCCGACGAAGTCGAACAGGTCTTTTCGCTGTTTGTCTCCAAGAAGGGCAACCGCGGCACGGGGCTGGGGTTGCCCGTCAGCCAGAAGATCATCAAAGAACACGGCGGGCAGATAGCGGTGGAAAGCCAGCTCGGCGAGGGCAGCACCTTCACGCTCGAATTGCCCGCCGTCTTTCCCGAGCAGGCCAGCTCCGGCACGTCGGTCGAGATCAAGCCGAAAAAAGAGGGCCAATAGGGCGGTGACCGGACTGCGCGAAGCCGTCAACATACATCGGAGGCGACATGTGTGTCGCTTCGGGCGGCTGTCTTCGGCATCGCGGCATTTAGTCCACGCGTGTGTCCGCTCGCGGAAGTTACGGATTCGCCGGATCGAATACTGGGATGCCTTCCGCAGTAGCGACCGATAACAGGTGCTTGTCGGATGAAACAAGCTGATCAATCAGACCTCGGTGCTGCAACTCAAGAGCGACGGCCAACTGCAGCGCGTCGAGTGTGCGGATGCGCCGTGTCAGGCCATGCTGAGCGATCAACCGGTCCGCCTCCTTGAAGTGCGCGACCAGCAACCGCACCAATTTCGGTCGTCCGCTGCCCACGTCGTTCAAAAAGCGCTTTCGCACCACAGTGAAGGCAGGCGCGGAAAGATCTCCGGTGCGGACCTTCCCCGCGAACACCGAGATTGCTTCCACGACACCGATCCGCGAGACGTACAGCTCTCTACCCGAATCAGCCCATTGGCGATCGACGTCGGCAGAACCGATTTCAACGTGGTAATGCTTGGCCAGGGCACTCGTATCGAGAAAACTGCCAGACATCTAACGCTCGTCGCGCTCGGCGGAACAAGCCTCGGTCAGGGA
>DASSFG010000461.1:0-6251 GCA_035694685.1 Pirellulales bacterium | reverse complement strand
ACGATGCAAAGCCGCCTGCCAATTCGGCGGATGACTTTTTCAACGACGCCAAGCCGTAGTTCGAGCAAATGCAGATGCCGCAGCTCGCGTTCGATAGCGTCACGACGACGGCCAAAGGCCGCCGTAGCCGCGAAGCGGCGTCATTCGATAGCCCAGGGTGCAACCCTGGGTCATCGATAAACCAAGCAAGCGCAGCCCTGAAAGGGCGTCATTCCCCGAGGGCGCTACACGGGACCAAGATCAACCGCGCTTTGATCTGGAATCGCGGTCTGTTGGGGCTAACGGCATTGTTGGGTTCCGATGACCCAGGGCTCTGCTGCGTTGCGCCCTGGGCTATCGAATACGACCCCTTTAGGGCCAATCCATGATGAACCGCCTCGCGTCAATCATCGCCGTTTCTGCGCTGCTTTCGGTCGCCGCGCCGATGGCTGCGGAGACCGTGACCGCCAGCGGTGTGATCGAGGCCGTCGATGCCGAGGCAGGCACGGTCACCGTTCGCCGCAAGGCGGGCAAGGCCGAGAAAAGCGCCCGGTTTAGGATCGACCGCGATACCAAAGTTTTGTTCGAGGGCGACTCTTCCGGGCTGCGATGGTTTAAGGTTGGTCAAAAAATCGAGGTTGTCTACGACACGGCCGCCAAGCGCGTGATCAAGCTTGAAGCGTGGCCTAGCCGAGAGAATTCCGTGCCAGCGGACGGTGGCCAAACGCTGTCCTTTTATGAATTGTCCCTCAGCGTAGCCGCAAATGGCCAGTGCAAGCTCCTAATCGATTCGCGTCGCCCGCGCGAGGGCCTAGGGGTTTCGCCAGCGATCGATCAGACGCCGGTCGCAACGTCCGCGTTCGGCGGCGCGCTCACCTATCACGCGCTCGGCGGCCGGTTGAACGTCGTCCACGATTTCGCGCGGTTTAGATCGCTTGACGAGCTCAAGGCGAAGCGCTTCGGCGAGGGCTATGCCAAGTCGTTCGACGAGAAAATCCGGATCGCCGACTCAGGGGGCGGCGAGCTGTTAATGGATCCGCGATCGAAAGCCGTCGTGCTGATGTGGCCTTACCAAATTGAGGTTCCCGCCGATTGGCAGGTTTCATTCCCCGGCTGGAGCCAAGGTTCGTTCGTTGCCAACCTTCGTTGGCCCGCCGGTACGCTGATCGTTTCCGTGCGAGGAAGCAACGCAACGAACGAAAACAGTTCGCCTCCCGGCACCATCAAGGTGCAATGGGCTGATTCCCTGCGGAACGACGCCGGGCGAACGTCGGTCCTTCAAACAGCGGTTTATCCATCAGGGGAACGCCGCGAATACAGCTTCCAGCTTGGTCCAAAGGCCACCGTCGGCCGCGCAGAGCTCTCGCTTAGTTACCGAGGCGACACGCCGCTGGCGATCAAACGGCTCAGCCTGACGGCGGTTTACGCGGATTCGGCTGGCGCTACAACGCCGCCCCCACTGAAATAGAAGAATGCGCTGATTACCGACATGAGACGAATTACGTCCGCCATCTTCGTACTGCTTTTCTTCGCGGCGCCTCTCCGCTCCGAAATCGTGACCGCCACCGGTACCATCGAGACGGTCGATGCCGGTGCCGGCACGATTACCGTCCGCCGAAAAACAGCCAACGGCGAGAAAACGGCCACGCTGAAGGTCGGCGGGTCGGCGCATATCCAGGACCCTAAGGGCGATGCCGTCGAGATGAGCTCGTTGGCAAAGGGAGATGCCGTCGAGCTTGTTTACGATGCAGCTCTGAAAGAAATCACTAAGATCACGGTCAAGTCCGAGGAGCCGCGACTGGACGACTCGTCGCGCGATGCGGGATGCACGTTCTTTATCCTCCGCATCTCCGAAACCGGCGACTGCGTGGCGGAGATCACACGAGAAACGCCGCCGGCGGTGCGTGGCCAGTCCGTGACAATTCGCAGCCTGCCCGGTGCCGAGGTCATTAAATCCGAGGACGGTGTCTATCACGTCCAGCACGACTTCGCCAAGTGCGATCTTTCCGCCTTCGCCGGAAGCCGGAATGTCACCATCCGCGAAAAATCGCTTTCATTTAATCTGCCCGCGAAGGATGGCGCGGCATTGTTCGTTCCCAATAGGTGGAAACTTCCGGTCGAACTGCGTCTCTCGCTATCGTCGAGTTCGCGAAGAACACGCTCATTGTCCAGCTTAACAGCCAAGTGGGCGAAGAACTCGAACAGCTCGTGGTCAACCTTGCTTCGCGCGATGGTCTTCGGTCGCACGCTGATTTTGACGCATCATGGTATCGAGGAATGACGGAGCCGCGATCGCTTTTCGAGAAGCGGAGCATTGCTCCTCAATCGTTCAAGACTGCCTTCCGGCTACCGGTTCCTAACGAGCCGATCGATGCGCCATTCTGGCTATCGATCGGCGTCAAAGGGAGCGCGCCGCTATCGGTCAAAAGCCTGACGGTCAGTGGCCGACTGACACCGCTGTTCGGCGTAGGCATTGACGTGCGCGGTGATACCGTATTTGTGTCCAAGGTCGTTGCCAAATCGCTGGCTGAATCCGCTGGCGTGGCGGAGGGCGACGTGGTGCAAATTATTAACGGCGAGGCCCCAAAGTCGCTCAAAGAAGCCATGTCTCTGTTGGGCAAGGTTGCGTTTGGCGAGACTGCCACGCTCGTCGTGCGGCGCGCCGGCGTCGAGAAAACGATCCAGATCAAATGCGAATGATGGAATCATCGTCCAAGCAAGCTCCCCATCGCTAGATTATGGATGCGGAGCTGCCTACCATGAGAGGGACACGAGGGAGAACACTATGAGCTTCGAAGGCACGGTTGTGAATGGAGTGGTGGTACTCGATCCTGGCTTGGAACTGCCGGACGGTACACGCGTCGAACTGCTCGTCAAGCCAGAATCGGCGATAGCACCTACGCTTGGCCAGCGTCTGATTAAATTGGCGGGCATCGCCAAGGGACTGCCGAGCGACATGGCCGAACAGCACGACCATTACATTCACGGAACGCCGAAACGATGAGAACCGTGTTTGCCGACACGTTTTATTACTTGGCCCTGGTCAACGCCGACGACAACCGGCATGAGGAAGCGCTGGCCTACACGGCCGCTTATCAGGGACGCATCGTAACGTCGCCCTTCTGAGGTGAAAGATTCATGACTAAGCTCGTTCCCTCAATCATCGCCACTTCCGCCGTTCTGTTATCAGCCGCACGGCTAGCCGCCGAAACGGTGACGGCCAGCGGCACCATCCAGTCCGTCGATGCCGGCGGTCGCTCCATGACCGTCCGCCGGAAGACGGCCAAAGGCGAGAAGACGGCCAGCTTCGCTGTGGCGCCCGAAGCGCAAGTCGTCGTTGATGGCGAGCCGCGCGACCTCGCGTCGCTAAAAGCCGGTCAAAGTGTCACGATCAGCTACGATACCGTGGCCAAGCAGATTACCGCCATCCGCGTCGGGTCAGCGTTGCCGCCGACCGCGAGCGAACAGAAGGCTGCCGATCCGCTGCCGCCCGATGATGCGGTCGCGTTCGAAGGGCATTCCTACAAGTTCTTTCGAGAGGTGATGACGTGGCGCCAGGCGAAGCAGCGCTGTGAGAAACTCGGCGGCCATCTGGCCACCATCGGTAGCGAGGCCGAAAACGACTTCGTCCTTGTCCTTGCCAAGTCGGGCATCTCGAAACTGGGCGATCTCGACGGCATCTGGCTCGGGGCGACCGACGAACGCCAAGAAGGCGATTGGCGTTGGCTCGATGGAGAGAAAGTTGTCTTCAACAAGTGGGGGCCGGGGCAGCCAAACAACAAGCAAGGTGCGGAACATTACCTGTTGCTTTGGCTGTCGAAGGAAAGGTGGGCCGACCAGCCCGATCGATCGAAGCAGCACGTTGCCTACTTCGTTTGCGAATGGGATGCCGCTCGCTCGTCGGAAGCGTCTGCCACGCCAGCCGCGGATCACAACGATATGTTCCAGGCCGGCACGGTCTGGGTCAAAGACGATCAAGGGGGCAGATCGAAACTGACGGTACTGACCCGGCGTGGCGAGACGTTCACTGCGAAGTTTGAATTAGGCAACGGCCTCGTTCGCCAGCTCAAGGGAACGGTGAAAGACGGCCGCGTCTCGTGGCTCGCGAAGGATGTCCGCTCGACCGGCCGTCCGGGCGGCGACAACGACGGACTACTCTCCAGGGATGAGAGGGGAGAGAAAATCGACTTCGTTTGGAACGATCAGATGAGAGGGGAGAGAAAATCGACTTCGTTTGGAACGATCAGTCGATGAACGCCAAAGGCACGTTCACGCTGCGTTTGAGCGAGAAAAAGTAACGAAGCACGTGCGCTAACCACGGATTACACGGATGGGCACGGATTAACGAAGATTGGATTGATCACCTGTAACAGAACGGCAAAGCATCAATGATTAGCGTCATTCCGCCGGTCATCGCAGTTTCCGGGGTTCTGCTGATTGCCGCACCGCTGGCGGCCGAGACGATGACGGCCAGCGGCACCATCGAGGCCGTCGATGTCAAGGCGGACACGATCACCGTCCGCCGCAAAACCTCGAAGGGCGAGAAAACGGCGCAATTCAAAGTCGCTCGCACGACGAAAGTCGTCTTCAAGGGCGAAGTGTCCGGCCTGCACCGCTTCGAGGTCGGGCAAAAGGTCGAGGTCACCTACGACAATGCGGCCAAGCAGGTGATCCGGCTTGAGGCTTGGCCGCTCGCACCGGCCGCCGAGAATGTGCCGCCCGCAGGCTTCGTCGCCCTCTTCAACGGAACGGATCTGTCGGGCTGGCGCGGCGTGCCCAAAGCGCCGCTCGACAATCCTAGCAAGCGAGCTCATGCGTCGCGCGCCCAGCTCACCGCGGCGCAGCGAGAAGCTGATACAGAAATGCGCAAGCATTGGAGCGTAAGGGATGGCCTGCTCATCTTCGATGGGCAAGGAGGAAGTCTTGCCACCGCGAAAGATTACGGCGACTTTGAGCTGTGGATCGACTGGAAAATCGAGTCTGGCGGCGATAGCGGCGTCTATCTGCGCGGCATGCCACAAGTGCAAATCTGGGATCCCACGAGCGATGCGGCCAAAGGCGTCGGTTCGGGCGGCTTATATAACAACAAACTGCACGTCAGCCAGCCGCTGGCGGTCGCAGACAAGCCCGTGGGCCAATGGAATACGTTCAAGATCACGATGATTGGCGACCGGGTAGCCGCGAGGCTTAACGACGTGGTGGTTGTCGACAACGTGGTGTTTGAAAACTTCTGGGAACCAAACAAGCCGGCTTACGCGACGGGGCCAATCGAGCTGCAAAAGCACGGCACGCGGCTTTACTTCAAGAACATCTTTCTCCGGGAACAAACCGGCGGTGAGCGGGAAGCAGGCGCGAGCACCGCCGGCTCGAACGCGGGAAGCGCCAGAAATGGCCGGCCGTTGATCCGTGGCGATACGCTCGACGGCTGGCGCGCGGACGGATCGAACGACACGCCCAAGTGGACGGCCGAAGGCGACGTACTGGTTAATTATGCACAGGGCCCATCCTTGGCCACGATCGAAGAATTCGGCGACTTTGATCTGCACCTGGAATTCTCACTGCCGCCCGAGTGCAACACAGGCGTGTATCTGCGCGGCCGATATGAAATTCAACTCCTCGACTCCGCCGCGAGGCCAGCGGGAAAGATCCCAAAGCCTGCGCAGCGCTGCGGCGCGATCTACGGGCAAACCGCGCCTTCGCGCGACGTCTATCGAGGCGCGAACCAATGGAACTCGCTCGACGTGCGGATCGAGGGCAATGCGGTGACGGTCCGCATGAACGACGTGACGATCATCGACCGTGCCCAACTTAAAGGTCCGACCGATGGCGTCTCCGGCAAGGGCGATGCGAGCCGTGGTCCGATCGTTCTGCAATCCCACGGAGTTACCGGCGCCAAGTTCCGGAATATCACCATCACTCCTCGATAGGTCAGCGCGCTGAATCACAATGCACAGCAAAGCCAAAAACATCATCCGTGCCCATCGGTGCCATCCGTGGTTCCTTTTTGTATTTGCGGTTCTCCTCGTGGCCGAATTGCAGGCCGCCGAGACGGTGACGCAATGACAAGGGGAACGTCCGGCGGCCACGAACGGTTGGTCGGGTCTGAATTGCAGCGCATGGCACATGAAGCGTAGAATGGTATCGGCCTTCCCGAATAAAATAAGTCCGCCTTATCTCACATCCATTGCTGCTGTTTGTTCTATGACGATCGAACAACTTCGAACTGTTTATAACGCTCAACCGTTTCGCCCCTTCGTGCTGCACCTCGCTGA
>DASSFG010000460.1:0-4751 GCA_035694685.1 Pirellulales bacterium | reverse complement strand
TACAGGAGCGGGCAGCGAGGCGTTGTTTCTCGTTTCAAACGGCCCGAGTTTTGCGGTTCCCCTTTACGGGCCCGCTATGGAAAACTTAGGCGCAAGGGGCCAGCAAAAAGGAGCTTTGATCGTCACCGGGAAGCGCATGGCTTATTCAACAGTGGGCAATCAGGAACCAGCGAGATGACTATCTCTGAACCAGGCGGCTTGGCATCGCTCAACGACGTGTTTCTTCCCGATCACGAGGGTGCTGACGTCATGGTTGAGTTGCCCGGTGGTCGCCGGGTGCGTTTTGAATGGAGTTGCGACGCTCCCGAGATCGACGCCACTGTTTCCATGGACGAAGCGGCGAACGCTGACCCGCTACGTGCCACGTCTGCCTTCGATGGCTGACGCCCCTGGGCATCTCGATGGCTGTCGCCGCTGGGCATCATCGCTGGCCGACAAACTGCATCAAGAGCCGCATCAAGTCTTCGCGATAGGAAGGCTTGGTTAGATGATAGTCGATGCCGGCTTCCTGCGAGCGTTGTCGGTCTTCGCGCGACGCCAGGCCGGTGACGGCAATCACCACCGGATGCACCGGGTCGAGCTTGTCTTTCAACGTTTTGGCCAGGTCCCAGCCATCCATGTCGGGCAAGCCAATGTCGAGCAGAATGATCTGCGGCAAAAAATCCGTGGCGGCCTCGATGGCGGCTTGGCCCGTGTTGCAGATACGGGTCTGACAGCTTAGCAGTCGGGCATAACGGCCCAACAGGTCGGCTGTGTCCAGATGGTCTTCGACAATCAAGACGCGCGGCCCCAAGGAAGGACTGGCCATAACGATCGCCCTCGCAACTGCCGCCGGCTGCCGAGCAAGGCTTGGCCAAACAAAATGGCCACGCCAGCCTTACTACGGGCCAACGTGGCACAGGCACAATTCTAATAGATCGGTCCTACCTCCGCCAGTCTTAAAAAAGGGTTGCGGGGCATAGACTTCCGCACGGAGCGGTGGATGTCAAACGGCACAAAGAGTGCGGTCGTCAGGCAAACCCACGGGGCGATGTACTTTGCACAAGGAAACGCCGTCATGTCGCAAGGGAACGAAGTGGAAATCGACCAGATTGATTTCGAGTATGCTCCCGATCAGCCGCTCTCACACGAACAACGAATTGAAGTCCTGGAATTTCAGGTGGCCGAGATGCGCGAGCAGATCGGCGCGTTGGTTGAACAACTGATGTGGATGACAGCCAGCGAGACGAATTGACGCGGCGGAGCGCTCTGTTACCTGATGCGAGCACGTTCAGTGCGGCACGCGGTTGCGCCGCTGGCTGGGCCGTGCGGTATCATCGACACTGACGACGTCGACCGGGATGCCGCGGTCGCACTTGGCACGCCGTTGTAATTTGGCGGTCGCTCCGAGGATTGCGCTCAGAAAGTTGACGGCGGCTTCACCAAAAAACCTTGAGATACCTCCCGCGATGGTCTGATCTTGCTTGGCCAGATCGACCAGCGAGTCGAGCAGCCGCTTGACACAGGCCCAGTGATACTTCACCTCGTCGGCGATCGTTGCGCGCTTCGGCGCCAATACGACTCTCAATTCCATGTCGAGCGCCGCGGCGTATTCCGCAACGTCCCCGAGCCGAAGCTTCCGATCCGTCGTGCTCTCTAGCTTGGAGATGCGGCCCTGACTGCAGCCAAGTTCCTTGGCCATTTCTTCTTGCGATACACCGTTCGCGCACCGCAAGGCAAAGAGGCGGCTAACCAGTTCGCGCTCGGCCGCGTCCGTTTTCGTGGCTTTGATGAAATCAGGGTTCTCCGACAGCGTCTCGATCATCTGGCTGACGCTCTGGAAGGGCTTCTTCTTCATTGCTAACACTTTGCTGTTCTGTACCACTAACGCTAATTTCATTGCGCCCCGCGAAGATCTCATGCCGCAAGCTGAGCCAGCTTCGCAGTATTCGACTGCCTGTTCTGCTTTCAAGTACCGGTGGCCTCTTCTCTGATCCACACCATTGCGGCGGGTCCGCGCTCCAGGAACGACTCATGCCAGGTCTGATTTCGAGCGACTTCGCTCGGAGAGCTCCATGACAGGAGAAGAGGCCACCGGTACTTCGTCATGTCGCATTTGATCCTCCTTTCCAATTAGACCCGCCACCAAGCAATCCACTTTGGTTGACGCTGTAGGCCGCGCTGGGATTTCTTCAGGCTCGATTTGCGCCGCCAACCCGGCCGTAGCGGTGGTCGTCGAAAGCTCGGAGCGAATGCGATCAACGAAAACTTCCTGCGGAGCTTTAAGTCTCGACCTTACTCGCGCTTGTCTTCAATCGCGATCAAGTAAACTGTTTCTGTTTCCTCGCACACGGCCATTTGAGTAGGTCAGGCTTTCCAGCCTGACGGCGTCAGGCTGGAAAGCCTGACCTACGCATCAGCTAATCTGCCGCGTAACATATATCGCGAGTATATTCCATTATGGAATATCAGTCAAGGCGCTTTCGGTGCCGTGCGGGGCCGCCTCTTCAATACCCAATGATTTTATTGCCAAACAAGAGCCGATCGAAATCGGCCAGGCGGAACTCGCGGCGGTGGGCGATGCTCTCGTCGACCAGCCGCATCAGGGCTTCGGCCTCGATAAAGATCACGCTACGGATGGGCGTGCCGGCCATGAAGTCGGCGAGCTTGTCGAGATCGTCGGGCCGAAAGCCGTGGCCCACGACCGCGAAGTACACCCGCTCAATGCCCGACAGCGTCAGCTCGCGGGTGTGCCGGATGGCATATTCGCAGAACTGGCGGTCGTCGGTACCTAAGGTGTATCCCTGCCGCCGTACCTTGGCGTCGATGATCACCGCGAAGCGGTCCTGTGGGGCAATGGCCAGGCAATCGGCCACTCGCCCGCAACCCTGCCCCAGCTCTTGCACCTCGAAACCGAGCGAGCGGAACGCCTCGGCGCAACGCTGCTCGAACTCGATCGCGACGGGCACCAGTCCGCTCCGCGACCAACCGCAAGCGAGTTGCGCCAGGTCGCAAAGCCCGGCAGGCAGGTGCGGGAACCGCTCGTCGATCGGGATGTGGGACGACCCGGGTGCCCGTGCGCGGGTGCGGCCGTCGGCTATTTCAGCGCCAAGGTCGGCCGTGCCCGCAACCGCGGGCGTTTGCTCTACGTTTTCCGCTTGCGTCCAGGTACGGTCTTCGCGCTCGACGACTCTTAGCGCGATGTTCAGGAACCGCGGATCGCCGTTCTGCTCGCGGACGGTGACTTCGCTGACGGTTTCCGCCGCAGCCGTTTCGCCGTCGGCGGCCGCCTTACGAATGCGTTCTTTCTTGATCTGCCGCTGCTGGCGGCTCCGGGCAAAGCCGGCCATCGCCTCGACCCAGAGCGTGTCGAAGCGGGCCGTCGCGCGGGCCCGCATCTTCTCGGCCAGCGAGTGCGTGGCATGCCGGCCGAGCCAGCTCTCGACCTGCGCGACGATCTCGCGTATCCGCTGCCGCGACAGGCCGCAATCGGCGGCGACCTTTTCCGGGCTCTCGCCGTCGAGCCTGACGCGTTCATAGATCGCGCAATTCCTCGTGCTCGGCCTGCGCCGCGGCCGGCCGCGGCGGCTGGACGGCGCCGAGTTACCGCCTCGAATTACCCTTGTCATAAAAGAATTATCCTTGTCAAAAATAAAATGCGTGTCGGCTTTGGCCACTCCTCAAACGGTTATTCTCTCGGCGCTTACACCGCCGCGGCCGCGCCGAGCGTTTTTTGCCCGCAACGATAAATCTGGGGGGCGGGGGTGATTTTGGATTGCCGATTTTGGATTGCGAGCCCAAAGGGGTCGCCTTCGATACCTAAGGTGCGGCGCAGCCCAGGAACATCGAATGACGCAATAGGCTTGACTCGCGGCCGCGGCCGGTTATTCTCGACGTAATCAGTTGATGGGAAGCAGAGAGCGGCCTAACGACGCGGACTCCTTTTTGCCAATATGGGCCTGCTTCGATGGACCAAAAAGAGTATTATCGGAATCACCCGCCTCGATGCATCGCAGGGTTCGGCGTTCAATCCGCCGAGCTTCCTGAGGTCCAATTCGACGGCCATCCATCTTTCTCGGATATAAAGGGAAAGTTCCCGGGGCTGCAAATTGAAGCGCCCGAGCACATCAACACGATTTTTCTTCTCTCTTGCCGATGTGGCTCGGACAAGCATCATGTAATTGCCCACGCCTGGGCGAATCCTGAACAACCAGACCAGTTTGTCTTTCTAAGCCCCATCGCGCTGCGCTGCGTTGCTTGCAGGACGGTCACCGAACTTCTTGATACCGCAGTCCACGGACACGATGCGGAACTGGGAAATGGCTCGGCGACGATGCGCGCGCAAGGCAAGAGAGAGGAGGTCGAGTGCGCTGGGTGTGATCTCCACAAGATCCTTCAAGTTTTCGTGCGCTTCGAGTATCCAGACGATCTTCTTGCGGAACAAGTGACGGAGCACAAGGGGCGTCAGCAGGATCTGTTCACATGGTTTAGCTTGGTAGCAAGATGTGCCAAATGCGGCTCACTTTTACCGGTCGCCGATTACGAATGTGCGTAAGCGTGTCAGTTTCTCGCGGTGAAGGCGTTGGGTGGCGCGATGCTTACCGCATTATAAGGGCCGCGGTGGCTTGGGGTTTGCCGATTTGACTCGGAGCCGGCTTTAGCCGGCTTTCATGGATTGCCACCAGCTTTAGAGACTGTCCTGCTTTTTTGGCAAAATGGGCAAGCGCTCCGCCACCGGTCTGTTGAAATGGCCAGCCAACGCCGTCGCGCGC
>DASSFG010000459.1:0-5898 GCA_035694685.1 Pirellulales bacterium | reverse complement strand
ACGGCCTGCAACGGATGCCGGTCACGCTCTACGTCGAGCAGTGGGAGCGGCTGCTCGACTTTGGCGACGACATTCGACAGTTCCTCAAAGAAAACGACTCGCGTTTGAAGCGTAAAGAGAAGTAGCCCGGCGTCGGACTCGGACGGAAGTGCTTGCACACCTGGTGGTGGCCACGGTCTTCAAAATCGCTGTGTCGCGCGTCAACCGCGCGACAGGTGGGTTCGATTCCCATGCACTTCCGCCATTTTTCCTGCGGACGTATGCCGCAAGGCATGGAAGTCGGCATAGCGGCCAGCGTCACCGACGTAACCCTACCTTTCGTTGGCATGCGCGGCCGCACTCTCGACCGCGGCCTCTAACAGTTGTGCGGCAACCTGCATCGGCGTAACGCGGTGCTTTTGCTGGCGGCTAAACACTTCCGCCAGTTTCGCCAGCCGTTGCTCCGTCGCTTCGCTCATCGGCACTTTGGGCCGGCGCGTCCAGTTCGCTACGCCGGGGCGCCCGGGTCGCCTGCCTTGGCCGGGTTGCAATCGCTCTTGCAACAGCTTCGCCATCCGCATCGCTCCCATCGCTCCCCCGCCCACGTCGGGCAAACGCTCCATGACTTTTGCCCCCAGCTTCTTCGCGATGCGTTTCACGTTCTTGGCCACAAGTTGCTCCGTTGATTATAGAAACTCCAGCACGGCCGTAACCCATCGCTCTTGCTCGATTGGGCGTTCATCGCGGTCGCGACTTGGGATGAACAAGACCAGCAAGGTCGATTCACGTTTGTCGGCTTTCAGTGCCGCGTTACTCTTGGCCATACCACCATTCGCCTTGTTCGCGTCGCTAAACCTGAGTCTACACTTTTGGGCCACTAAGTCGAGTTTGAAAGCTCGCGAAAGGCTGCTATTCAGAGGGCGAGACCTTTGAGGAATCGCTGGCAAACATCCGCGAGGCCGCCGAAGGTTGGCTGCAAGTAGCCGCTGAACAAAGTGCGGCGAGCGAGCCAGCGCAGCTCGCGGAGATCGAGCTTTGAAGGCCCAATATGCTTCTTGTAGAGTGCCGTGGAGTTTGAGACGTCCGCTACCGTCCGCGCCACCTTGAGCAGCTTGTCGTGGCCGCGAGTCGTTAGTTCAGGCGCCCTCGGTGAGACCAGCGGAGCAAAGGCGTGTGGCGGCCAGGTGCGCCTGCTCCCGGAGGCTCATCAGGCCCGCAGCGAGCAAAAGTTTCTCCCACACGGTCCGTGGGGCGCCGGCATGGTCGCTGATCTCCGCTAGCGTGTCCCACGCCAGCTCCAGCTCGTTGTTTTCCAGGAACATCTCGAACTGCCCCGCCGCCTCGTCGCCAAGGCCAACCGCAGGCAATGCGCCGCTTCTCGCAACCGGCTGCAATTCGTCTCGCGCCGTGCGCATCAGGTCGGCTACCAACTGCCACTGAGTTTGTTGCGTGCTCATTGTTGTTATTACGGGTTGCGCGGAACGCCAACCGGCCAGGCTGTAATGATCTCGCCGCCCGGCGGCGGCACGACGACGACAGCAGTATCGACTCCCTTAATCACGCCGTGAAGGACGACTCGCCGCCGACCAGCCGCACCGGGACTGCGGCTTGTCGGCACTCCGGGATAACTGGCCGGATCATTTGCAATCGCCTCCACGCCGGCGATGATCTCATCGTCGGTCAACGTTGACGGGAATTCAGACTTACCCGAGATGTTTCTCCCCGGTCCGTGTCCGCCGCCCGTCGCGTCGCCGTCCAAAATGTGCTTGCGCCGCGGGGGCGAAACGTTCACCATTTGTTCCTCGCGTGCATCGGGCGTCAAGCGAACCGCTGCCATCTATAGTATCCTTTCGCGTTGATTGTGGCGTCAAGACGTCAATAACCACCGAGCTCGATGACGGCTGCGCTCCCAGGTTCCTCGCGTCGGTCCCGCGAATCGAGACCATCAGGGCCGATAGTCGCGTGCTCATGTTGCCCACGATGCCATACGCGGCCTACGCGGTGTTGCCGGCGGATGCTAGCCGGATGCTTCGCGCAACAAAAAAGCCGCAAAAACGCGGCTCAAAAAAATCTCGCCGGACGTTAGCCGGACGTTTCGCCGGATGATGTTTCCGTCATCATGTCTTCGGCAATCGACCGTACGGCGCCCACACGATACAGGTATTTCGGCTCACGTGGCCTGCGTTCAGGTGCTTCCTTCCAGCCTTCCCCTGCGGCGTGTTTCTTCCGCCAAGTGTTTAACCGCTGGCGCAAGTTTTCCGGGTTTAATTCGTAGTGTGAAGCAAGCTCGACGTGTGACAGCCACGCTTTGTCGGGTAAGGGCGGCGGGGCCGAGGTCGTCGGCAACTCGACCGCAGCCGGTTCCGACGCCGTGCCCTCCGTAGCCGTCGCACACTCCAGTCGCCGCTTAGCGACAAGCGTCCACTCGCGTTTTATCAGCTCGACGTGCTCTTTCCCATTCGCCGTCGCGGCCTTGGCAATCGGAAGCAACTCGGCGCGAATCGCTGCCCAGTGCTCGCAGGTTTTCCGCGCGTCAAAATCGAAACCCGCGTAATGGCCAACGGTCGCCAGGCGGGTGTATAGCAATTCGACGGCTGCCCTATGAGAGTTCACGGCCGATGTTCCGTTGATCGTCAACAGTTCGTTGTGCGTTGCCGTCAATTCGCCCGAAACCATGTCGACAGCATGAGTAAAGGGCGTCACGGTTGCGGCATAGCCAACCGAACATCTTTGCTGGTCTCGCGGCAGCGTCGCGTGACATGCACTTGATCGGGCGGCGGCCTCACGTCTGGCGTCAAACACCCGAACAAAGTCCGGCTGTGAGCGGAAGGTGTCCAACATCCCGGCGTAATACGCGTCAGCGTCCGCAAAGCTCTCGACATAGATAACAATCCCGTCGATCAATGCGCCATGCACGATAGCGTATAGGGCGTATTCCCATGCCGTATGAAGGTCAGGGTGGGCAACCTTGTCAGGTTCCGGGCAAAAGAGCGGCCGCGCGAGCATGTGTTCGGCTACGACTTTCAAAAGATACCTACCTTTCACATCGGGCCAGCCCAGCGGCGCCGTGCGAAAGGTAGTGAGAAGCACGCTCGCCGCGGGCGGGGTTCTAGGGCCGCCCAGCGTTGCAATCACCGGCCGCCGCCCGAATGCCGACAGTCTTACCGCATTCGACGTGGCCGTGAACCGCCCAAGCGGATTTTTCTCGCAATCGCCATCGCGGCGCGATACAACGGCGGCATCGGGTGCTTCGCCCTCCACTCCCTTCATGCAGAGGCCAGAAAGATGCAGACTCTCGAACAGCGGCTAACGAGATTAGAGCGGTCGAATCGTCGATGGAAATACGGTGCGGCCTTATTGGCGTTGGCCTTCGCCGGCATCGCAGCGGCGGGGCCGGATACCACTCGCCACTTACGCGTCGTGAACGAAAAGAACGTTGTTGTCGCCGAAATCGGTGCTTCGGAAGGTGGCGACGGACAACTGAAACTGTTTGATCGTGTTCATAAGCAAACTGTGGGCATTTCGGCTGGCGTGAGGGTCGGCGAACACTCCGACCAGGCGGTCGTAACAATCAACGGCATGCTCATGGTTCGCGACGGCTCGGCCTTCACTTCGCTCAGCGGTTCCGACATGCAAATATGCAAAGAGCCTTCGGATTCGGAGCTGGCCCACCTGCGCGACAACGGTCTAGCTCTTCGACGTGTACATCTTGGCATATTCGATGACTATAGCGGCGGCTTCGTTCAGGTGCTTAACCCGCCCGGCAAAATCGTGGCCGAGATGCAGTGCAGCAAAGCAAACGCCGGCTTCATCGCGGCCAACGATTTTGATGGCGACGTAAAACAGAGCCTTAGCGGTGCCAGATAGCGATGAACCCCACCCGGTTACTTTTCCGCAACTTTATTGGACTTGCCTGCCACGCGTTTTATGCTCTTTAGCGGAATTGCCTGTCTGTTCGCGGCCGTGTCGCTTTTCGTGTCGATGACCGTCTCCTTGCCCTTTCTTGAGAACCAAAGCGATTACGCGAACTTCTATCAGTTCCTGGTCGCTACTGGCCTCGTCGGACTCGGCATCGACATGCTCGTGTCTACCTACATGCGGGATTAGCGGTTGGGCGCCCTGGAACGCAGGATTTGGGACAGGCCTCTTCGGATCGAAGTCAGGCCGCAATACTAGCCGAGTCACTCCGCTCGCCGGCGGCTACCGGATTAGCGATATTCTACCGAGTTGCGGGGAATTGTTCTCGCAACGGCGCGTTGCGGACTATACAACAGCGGCAGCGGCAACGTCTGCCGCATCTTCCCTTTAGCCCGCAGGCAATCCATGAAAACACTTGAAGAGCGCGTTGTGGCGTTGGAAAAGGCAAATCGTCGATGGAAACGCGGCGCAGTCGCCTTTGCTGTAGCATTGGCATTAGCGTGGTTTGTCGCGTACCGTGCCGTCCACAATTTGTGTGTGGAGCATATAATGGTTAATAATCATCTCCTAGAGGGCGGTCTTTTCTCCCCCGACGAACTTCACATTTATAATCACCAAGGCAACATTAAAGCCATCGAAATCGGAAGCGACGACGCTGGCTGCGGACGCATCGTTGTAAGAAACGCCTTGGGCAAGCAAGTCGTTGTAATGGGCGCATCGGACGGCGGTGGCGGCATGGTTGAAGTGCTTGGCGGCGGCATGATTCAAGTGTACAACCCGCAGGGAAAACCCGTGGCCGAAATGCAGTGCAGCAAGGTAAACGCCGGCCTCGTCATGGCCAATGACGTCGATGGCAAAATCAAGCAGTCGCTAAGCGGCAGCAGGTAGTTCGACGAAATCGCTCCGGGTTTGACGCGTGCGCGTTGCGGCAATCTGCGACGCCATGCTCGCCGAGTTTGGCGGGGTCTCCGGGTTCATCGCAGCATGGCGCGAATTGTTCCACGGTTCAACGGGCGTTGATCGGCTACGCTGCCTAAAGGTCATCCTCCAACTCTCTCGATTGGGCGGCCCTCTCAATTAGCATCAGACACAGCCCGGTGACTAATGGCAATTGGGACTGCGTTTCATCTTCCGAGAATCCAAAGTCTCGCGCGTTTTTCTTGAATTCCGCCAACGCCGTATCGAAGGCGATTGGCCGGCTTCCCTGCGCCGAATCGGGCGATGATAGCTCCACTTCCGTCTGAAACGCGGAAAATCCCAAACCTTTAGCCGTCGCGAAAAACTTGGCAAGCGCCAAGCCGAGACTTGTGAGCGTCGGTTTAGCCGAATCGAGTGAAAGTAGCTGGCCGTCGAAAGGTTTCAAAGCATCGCTCAAGGCGGCTTCCCAAGCCTTAAGGTCAAGGCTCCGTACCTCATCATCGTTGAAATAGATTAGCTCCGACTCGATTGCGTCCTTGGCCGCCATCTCCAAGTAGGCTTCCTCATCGGTTAGGTGGGCGAGCCTTTGCTTTTCTTGTGCGGGTAGCTCGTCCCATTCACCGGATGCTTTTTTCCACTCAATCAGTTTATCACGGTGGCCCATTGCGCTTACTCCGTATCGGTCAGTCGCGAGACTGCAATCACTGGCCCGGCTCGGCCAGAGCTACAATTCTGGCGCGTATGTCGGCGAGTAACTCCGGCCACGCCGCCACGACGGATGCCAGCTCGTTATCCATCGCCTCGCTGATGCCCAGCGATTCGCGGAGGATGCTGGCCGCCTCTTGGCGTAGATCGTCGTCGCTCAGCAGGTCGACGTCAATCGCCCCCTCAAGTCCGGTAGTTTGCTGGCGGCCGACTTCGCTTCACGTCCCTTTCTTTGCCTTGAGAGCTTGCTTTTTGCGCGCCTGCGCCGCGTAACGCTTCAGCGCGCGGTCGATCTTTTCGACCGTCCGCACGGTGGGCGCATGCTTCGCCGATTCCAGCCGCGATATGGTTTCCTGACGCACGCCCGCCAATCGGGCC
>DASSFG010000458.1:0-6026 GCA_035694685.1 Pirellulales bacterium | reverse complement strand
GCCGGTCGGGATTGGTATCAATCCAGGCCAGAATGTCGGCAAACATGGTTCGATCGCCGATGCCCCACGAGTTGACCTTGTCGCCAGGCCGTCCCGTGGCGTCGATCAGCTCGTCTACGCCATGTTCCCTGAGGTAGTCTTGCCGCCGTTGCCACCCCCAATAGCCAGAGTGGGCGTAGCAGGTGCGGTAGCCCTTTTGCTTGAGCACCTGCGGCAGAGCGGGCACGTCGAACAGCGGATGATCGCGCACGATGAGCAGCCAATCGGGCCGGTCATAGACGCTGCTGGAGATGGCCAGCAGGCTCTTGCAGCTCGATGCCGCCTGCGAATAAACGTTGTCGAACACCACGCCCTGCTCGGCCGCCAGCCGATTGAGGTGGGGCGTCGTGTCAAACCGCGAGCCCTGCACGCCAAAGTATTCCGCGGCGATCGACTCAAGCACGATCACAACGACGTTTTTCGGCCGCTGCTTGGCCGGCAACAACGGCGGCAGCGCTGCCGCTGGCCGCGAATGCCGAAAATCGCTGTCGTCGATCTCGTCGAACGAGAAATTTTGCGTGAAGGGCTTTTCTTTGGCGAGCTCAGTCAGGCACGAAGCGACGAAAACCCAGTGCGGGCTTTGCGCGATGCGGCGTTCCCAGCGGTTCGGATCGGCCCAATCCGCCCGAACTTGCACGTAGCGTTCGCAGATACCACCGCCAACCGCAACGCCGGCGGCCAGCGCCGCGACGCATTTAGGCCCGACGGGCGACAAGAGGCGCGCGAACCTGTTTCGCCGCACCGCCCAAGGAGACAACATGACCACGAGCGGCGCGGCGAGGAGCAGTGCGACGGTGCCCGGTGGAAAATACTCGCCGGCCGACGAGACCATGACTTCCGGGCCGCCGACGAACGACAGCAGTCGCACGGTAAACGGCACCTTCGTCACCTTGAACATCGGCACGCTGGCGATGGAGTACATCGCACAGAACGCGAACAGCCCCACGCAACCCCATCGCCAGGCGCGAGATACGAATCCGGGCCATCGGCCCAGGCGCAGCGAAATCAGCCAGCATACCGTTGCCAGGCCGACGGCAAAGCAGAGGTCGGGCGACACCACCAGCCCCAGCCGAAGCAGCCAGCGGACAAACTCTCCGGCGCTGGAAACAGGAAATGGCAGCAGAATCAGTTTGGCCACCAGTCCCGCCAGGCTTAGCGAGATGGCCAAGGCCAACCAGAAATGATCGGGCGCGGACTTTCGCTGGCCGGCCTTTCCTGAAGGGTGCGCGCGCACCGCCTGCGCGGCCTGGTCATCTGAACCTTGCTGATAGGGCCGGTGCCCTACAGCGAGCGCAGGCCGTGGCCTTCCGGCCAGGTCGCATTCTTGTGCGGGCATGACTGCGAATCCATTCGCCGTGGAACTTCCTTGTGCCGCACCAGTATCCTGCTCAGTGGAAACAGGTCAAGAGCGATTCAGAGCACCCTTGCCGTACGATCTCACCACCTCGTTTAACCAGCCGCCAACGGCGCCCGCTAGCGTTCCATCACCGTCAGGCCCCATTTTTTCGCAAGCGTGTGTGGCTCTCCGACCCTCGCGCGCCGCCGTTGGCGGCCGGTTAAACGAAATGCCGGTGCGCTGCCTACAGGGGAGTTCCGCGAAATTCTTGAGGATCTTCAGCCCGTTGGCCTGGCTCTTTCCTGGGTGAAACGGCTTGCCGCGGCGATCGTCTCCTTGACCGGCTCGACGTCCGTCCCAGTGTGGGACGTGCGTGGTCATTTTGAGGGCGCTTAAAGCAGTGGCGGGGAACGTGTCCACGAGTATCGTCGTCGCCCAAAACTCTGTACGGCATGGACTTTCCGTTTTTCTGGAGTTGATCGACCCTTGTCCGCGGCGTCGGGATTGCGTAGCAGGGCAGCAAAGTGTCGGCCACGATACACGGAGAACAACGATGCAATCGGGTTGGATCCTGCTCGCGCTGGTTTCGCTAGGCTGGCCGATGTACGCCGCAGAGGCGGTTGCCGAAGGCGACGTTCGGTCGCAGATCGAACATCTCCTCAACTTGGCAACGGAACCGTCGACGAAGAACCTGCAGGCGGCCAAACGCTATTATCATTCGTTGCCGGCTGCCAGCCGAGACGATCGACAGTTGCAGTACGCCTATGCAGCAGCCCTCATCAGGCAGCGGCATCTGCACGAGGCGGCGGAATTGATCGACAAGCTTACGGACGAGCAACCGCAACTGGTTTTCCTCTGGCGCGATCGGGTCTGGTTGGCACTGGCAATGGGGCAAAAGACCGCCGCGATGACCGAGATCGAGCAGCTTGCGGCCCACGCCCGGCCGCATCAGGCTGCCGACCGCGAGTTGATCGGCGACTCAGAACTGGCCGAGTTTCTGGGCGGCGTGTGCGGTTTTCTGTCGGGGCCGTGGGAACGCAAGGTGCGTCGGGCCGATGCCGAGAAGATCGAGGACCACCTGCGGGCCATCTTCAATGACGAAGCGACGGCGGCGTTCGACCGCTCGAAAACGAAGGTGGCCGAGCGCTATAAGGCACTGCTCAAAGCGCACGAGGAGCATTCCGAAGCAGAGTTTCACGCCAGGACAAATGAGCGCCAAGCGGCGGAACAAGCGGCCGGTCGCGCCGCCCAGCAAGTCCACGACAAACAACAAGCTCTGAAAGACAAACAAAAGAAACGGACCACCGACGCCAAAGCCAGGGTCGCCGATCTCGACCGCCAACTGAAGAACCTCGACGACGAGCGGCAGGCGCTGCTCACCAAAATTGCGCCGCTCGAAGCACAGCGAGCGGCATTGGTGGGTCAAATGCTGCCCGACCCGCGATTTTACATCATGGCTACGGCCGCAAACCCCAGCCTTAGGCCGCCGCCTGCCGTTGCAGATCTGGCCGTGCGATATAACCATTACTTTAGGCCCGGCTATCACAACCGAGCGATCATGAAGAAGTTAGCGCCAATCGTGGCCCAGCTCACTACGCTGGAAGCCCAAGTGGTGGCATTGAACCAGCACGAACAAGAGTTGCAATTCGAACAGCAGGCGACGGACTTCAAGCACCAACTCGATGTCGGGAAACTCGCGGTCAAAGAGCAGGCGTTGGACAGGGACCGTAAGCGCGTCGAGAACGGCACCCGGCGGCTCAGGGCGAAACCCCTTGGCAGCAGCCCACGCCTGCGAGCGGAGGCGGAGCAATTGACCAATTTCAGCACCTACGTCCCGTTTCCCTTTGAGCGGGAAAAGAAACGGCTACTTTCGGAGGCGCGGTGACCATGCATCGATCTAGAGAGAAGGCGGAAGGCAAAAGGCAGAAGGCAGAACACAGAACGCAAGCGGCAAGAATGAACACCGCCAGGTGGTCCTTTCTGCCTTCCGCCTTCTGCCTTCTACCTTCCCTCTACTGCCTTTTGCCTTCTGCCTTCTGCCTTGAAGTAACAGCGGCCACAAAAGGCAAGTCCAACGAAGCACAACTGCAGACCGTGTTGGCCGCCGAGGCCAAGGGCGGCGCCATTGCGCGCGATCAGGAGCTGGCCGGGCTGATCGAATCGGCGCCAAAATATGCGCCGGCGCGATGGGCGGCCGGCTACCTCGAGAGCGACGGCAGATGGCTGAAGTTCGACGATTGGCCCAATACCGACATGGAGATCGACAAACTCGCTGACTACCGCCAACTACGTGAGGACACGCCCGATAACGCCGAAGGGAATTTGAAGCTGGCAACCTGGTGCCGGGAACGAGGTCTCAAAGACCAGGAACGCGCCCATTTGCTGCGGGTGCTCGATTTCGAGCCCGACCGCAACGATTTGCGGAAACGGGCGGGCATGGTCGAGGTGGGCGGCGTATGGATGTCGCCGCAAGAAGCCCGTCAGGCGGCTCTTCGCGGCAAACAGGCGGTGGCCGATCTGAAGCACTGGCTGCCGAGAATTGAACGGCTGCGCGAGGCGGTGAACGGACCGGAGGGCCACGCCCGCGAGTTCGCCTTGGAACAAATCCGCGCCATCCGCGACCCATCGGCCGTGACCGCCCTGGAAACGGTGCTGGCCCCGGCGAACGACGATGCCGGCGTGGCGGTCGTCGATGCCCTGGCCGCCATCAAGCGGCCCGCGGCCGCCATTTCTCTGGCGCGGTTGGCCACGTTCAGTCAGTCGTCGGACACGATCGACGCCGCGCGCGAGAAGCTCAAGTCGCTGCCGCGCGACCATTTTGTGCCCGCCATGCTGGCGTCGCTGGTAATTCCACGGGTGCAGGAAAGCAAGGTCGTGTATCAACGCTACGGCCGGCTGGTGTTCGAGCAGGCCTTTGTTTATGAACGGTCCGACCGCAAAATCGCCGCCGTGTTCGACAACGTCTATCAGCAGTGGTGGGTAGATTCTCGCCGGGTGCAGGCGCCATCGCTCTTCATCGGCAGCGTCGTCGGTAGCGCCAAAGGGGGGCAGCGGACGATCGTCATCGGCGCCGCCAATCGCCAACTCGAACGTACCAATGGCCGCATCATCGAAACGCTACGCGAGGTCACAGGCCAGAAGCTACCCGACGATCCCAGCGCCTGGTGGAAATGGTGGAACGATGTGAATGAAACGGTGCTTGCCGGCAAAAAGCCGACGCAGCTCTCGTATTACCAGGAAAATACATTGATCGCGAACTATCCGGGCGGGCCCCTCTATGCTCCTTCATGCCTGGTTGCCGGCACGCCGGTGTGGACTGACCGCGGAAGCGTGGCCATCGAGCAGGTATGCGTGGGCGACCGCGTATTGGCCCAGGACGCGGGGTCGGGCGAATTGGCTTACAAACCGGTGCTGCATACGACAGTGCGGCCCAAGGCCCCGCTACTCCACATTTCTGTGGCGGGCGAAACGATCGTCGCCAGCGGCGGGCATCCGTTCTGGATTTCGGGACAGGGCTGGGTCAATGCGAGAGAGCTGCAGCCCGAGATGTCGATACACACGGTGACCGGCGCCGTGCCTATCGAAAAGATAGCAACAGACGACAACGCCCAGCAGCCCGTTTACAACCTGATCGTGGAAGACTTTCACAACTATCTTGCCGGCACCGCTCACCTTTTGTTGCACGACACCTCGCCTCGCCAGCCGGCGCCAGGCCCCGTGCCCGGCTGGAAAGAATAGAAAGGGATTTGCATGGCCGGAAAACGTCCGCCCCCGCCGCCGCAAAAGGTGCAGCTCGCCGGTCCGACCAATGTGCTTATGCCTGGTGCCTCTGTCCGGGTCACGTCGCGCCACGGCGTTGCCCTATTGGCAATGTCGCTCTTGATCGCAATGGTTGCGTCTGGAGGCGGATACTTCGTGTTTTGGCGACGCTCGTCACCACCGGATAAAGCCCTGGCAAGCAATACGCCACCACCGACTCAGCGGCCGCTCGTCAATCCGGTCGATATTGCATCCGTTTCCCGCAAACCTGCGGTTGCAAACGACGATGCACCGACGTTGACCACGACACGCGTGCATATGGGTCTAGTCGCCGAAGCGCGGGACAAATCGCTGGATTCCGAAATCCAAAATCCAAAATCCGAAATCGACAAGCCGTTGGGGCTGCTTGCGACGGATCAGCCCCAGCCAGCGCTCGAAACTACCGCCGAATCAGAGCAACTCGGCATCTACGCCGGTAACCCGCCGACCGGTTTGCCCGCTGAGCCTGAGAAAACGGGCATCGTCGCGGCAAAACCACCGATGGGCCTGCCCGCGGAGCCGCCAGTGGGTATTCCGGCGCGTCAACCGGTGGCCCTCTTTGCCGAGCGGACAAAGCCGAAGACGGAGGAGCTGCTGGCGAAGCTCGGCGGCACGCCACAATCGCAGGCCGCGGTCGACGACGGGCTGAATTGGCTGGCGCGTCATCAGGCCTACGACGGACATTGGGGGGCCGATTGCGTCGGTGCCGGAACAAGCTCGCGCTGCGAGCCGCAGCGCGCCTGCGACGGAGCGGGACAGCCGTATGAAGCCGCTCAGACCGGCCTGGCGGTGCTCGCCTTCCAGGCGGGCGGACATTACTACTTCAACGGCCAGAAATACTCCGAGACCGTCG
>DASSFG010000457.1:0-5416 GCA_035694685.1 Pirellulales bacterium | reverse complement strand
CCGATCAGCGGTTTGCTGGGCTAGGCGAGCGATCTGTTAGCCCTCGCGTGGTGGATGCTGGCGTTCATGTAGGGTGGGACGAGCGAAGCGAGTCCCACCAGCCTTAATTGTCTCGCGCTCTCCGGTCTATAACGCACAATGGTGGGACTCGCTTCGCTCGTCCCACCCTACGCGTCGTCCCACACTACGCCGCGCCAGAATAGGCATCGGAAGCTGGCGTCGGCCCGTTCTTCGGCTATCCTGACACGTAAATGATGCTTAGCCGTCACGATACACCAAGACTCCGACCATAATGCGCACAACTCTCCGAGCGATTCTTCTCAACTTCGCCTTCTTGGCCGCCGTTTTTTTGCCGGTTATCGTCGCACGGCTTCCGGCGGCCGACGAATGGCCGCAATTTCGCGGACCAGACGGCCAAGGTCATGCCGACGTGGTGGGCCTGCCGCTAGAGTGGAGCGAGACCGAAAACATTTCCTGGAAAACGCCGATTCCCGGCCGCGGCTGGTCGTCGCCGGTGGTGTCGGGCAACCAAATCTGGCTCACCACCGCGATCGCTGAAGAACGGTCGCTGCGGGCCGCGGCTGTCGAGCTCGACTCCGGCAAGTTGATTCGTGAGGTGGAAGTCTTTCATCACGACAGCCTGCCGCCGATCAACGACAAGAACACCTATGCCTCGCCCACGCCCGTCATCGAATCGGGCCGCCTGTGGGTACACTTTGGCACGTTCGGCACCGCCTGCCTCGACACGGTCGATGGTCGCGTGCTGTGGACCAACCGCGAGTTGACGGTCGATCACAAAGAAGGGCCGGGCAGCTCGCCCGTCCCGTATGGCGAGCTGTTGATCGTGAACTGCGACGGCGTCGACTCGCAATACGTGGCCGCCCTGGATAAACACACCGGCCGGCTCGTCTGGCGGCGCGATCGCCCACGGCCGCAAAACCCGATCCCCGATTTCCGCAAAGCCTATTGTACGCCGCTGGTGATCGAGGTTGACGGGCGACAGCAGCTCATCAGTCCGGGCGCCATGTACGTTGTCGCCTACGACCCGCAAACCGGCGATGAATTGTGGAAGGTGCGGTACGCCGGTTTTTCGAACGTACCGCGGCCGGTGGTTGCCGACGGACTCGTGCTGGTCGATACGGGCTACATGAAGCCGCAACTCTGGGCCATCAAGCCCGGCGGCAGCGGCGACTTGACGGCCAGCAACGTCGTTTGGCGATATGTCAAGCACGCGCCGGCGAACCCTTCGCCCGTGGTTGTCGGCGACGAAGTGTTCCTGGTCAACGACGCAGGCATCGCCTCCTGCCTGAATGCCGCCAACGGCAAAGTACACTGGCAGGAGCGGCTGGGCGGCAATTTTTCGGCGTCGCCTTTGGCCGGCGACGAGCGGATCTATTTCACAAGCGAAGAGGGCATCACCACCGTCGTTGCAGCCAGCCGCAAATTCCAGAAGGTCGCCACGAACAAACTGGACGGCCGCCTGCTCGCCTCCGCCGCCGTCGCCGATCGCAGCTTGATACTTCGCAGCGACACGCACCTCTATCGCATTTCGGCACCGGAGGTGAAGTAGCGTTCACTTGGGCTGCAAAACAACCGCCGCGGTGAACAAGAACTTAGGATCGTGACGGCGAAATGGCCGAGAATACCCTGCCATTCCTGATGAGCCAACACCGCCCATCTCTCTGTCAATAATTTTTTTGTCATACTTGCTGGCTGAACGCGCCGTCTGGCTGTGGCCGCGAACGAAATCTGCGAGGGAGTGTGCGATGGCAATGACGTTTGATGCGACGCTAAAAGACCTTGGGCGGGATTGCCCGCTTGGCGTGTTGGCTGAGTTTGATCAGCCGCCGTTGTTGCCCGTCAGGATGCTCAACGTCGATCTTTCGGCGGTCACCAAGGCGGCCGATCTCGTGTTGGGCATTGGCGAACCGCTGCAAGAGATCGTTCACATCGAGTTTCAATCGAGCGCGGCCGCTTGGAAGCACGCCGATTTGCTGGCTTACAATTCACTTTTGTTCGACCAGCACCACGCCCCGGTGCATACGATTCTCGTGCTTTTGCGTCCGGAGGCCGCGCATGCCAACACCGACGGCAAAGTGAGTTACTCAACAAGGCCGGGACGTGGTAGAATGTTGTTTGAGTATGAGGTCGTTCGCCTTTGGGAGCGGCCGGCCGAGCGACTGCTGGAAGGTGAACTGGCATTGGCGCCGTTGGCCGTGCTTGGGCGGTTACCCGAAGGCGTCACGGTGGAAGACGGCGTGGCGGCCGTCGCTCAGCGGCTGGTCGATCGTTTGGCGAGCGAAACACAGCCTGAAAGGGCGGCAAAACTACTGACGACGGCACTACTGCTCACCGGGCTGCGCGTCCGCCGCAACGTGGCACTCAAAATCTTTCGAGGAGTTCACATGCTGGAAGAATCCGATACTTATCTGATGATCTTGGAGCGGGGCGAGGAGAAAGCCCGCAGAGAGGCCATTTTGCTGGTCGGCGAGGCGAGGCTCGGTGTGGCGGACAACGACGCACAAGATAGACTTCGCAACGTAACGGACCTGGATCGGCTGAAACGGATGCTGGTTGCAACCGCCACGGCCTCGAATTGGCAGGAAATCCTCGACACGCCGTAATGCCGTAGCGGCTAGTGAGTCGCTGCAAAAGGTGTCCGCAGTATTGCTGCCGCATCCAGTTTAAGCGATGCGCTACTGCGGGCCAATGTCCAGCACGGCGAGCACCTCGTGGTCGCGTTGCAGTCCGGCCGCTAGACGTTCTTCGTCCCAGTCAGTGGCAATGTCCACGTCGGATGAATCTCGGCGAAAGAACACCTGACGCATCCAATGCCGCGTGGCGATTTTCTTAACGTCGCCGATGGTCAATTCGACCGGCAGGGGCTCTTCGGAAGCGTTCGACAAGTCGAGCAACGCTTCAAGCTTTACTGTGCCCACGCCGCTGAACTGGAGAAAATAAAGGCGTCCTTCCAGGAACTCGTGGCGGCCGGGACAGGCGAGCGGCTCGGAGTCGTACTCGACCTGGCTGCGCTCTTGCCAACGGACGACCATCCCTTTGGGACCGCGGAAGGAGACCACCACCTTTCGCTGCGGCGCATCGTGGCTCTTGGCAGCCGCCAGCAGCGCGTTGGCTTCAGCCAGATAATACCTGGTGGCAAAGTATCTTTCCTGCTCGCCTCCTTTGGCGCCCAGATTAAAAAGCGCACGGACCTTCGTCATAAGCAATTTCATGCGTTCGCGATGGGCTTTCAACGCCACCAGATCTTCGGCTTCGTTCTTTGCCAGTTTTCGTTCCGCGTCGAGCCAGCGACGCGACCAGACGTAGACGTTGGCCAAAACTTCCGTACCCATGTCATAGCCGGCTGCCGTAGCCTGGTAGGTCTTTTCCGCCGCAACAGCCATGTCCTCCACCATTGCAGGATCGACGTCCAAGTTCGCTTGAGCGGTCTCGTCGTCCTGGTCGAGGGCGTGCGCCTTACGAATACACGGCCGCCAATCGACCGCAGCCATAACCATCAATACAACCAACGACGCAATAGAAATACTCGCTTTCATCGTTACGTCCTCCAGTCCCCGCTTGAATACTTCGACGTTGGCTGACTTTCGAGGTTATCCACCGCTATAAAGCGCGTTGGCGGCGGCGATGCTGGCGCCGGCCTCGAAGCGGTGCTTCTGTTCGCCCAGAAGCTGCTCGAGAGCGGAAAGGAAGAGCAGTACGTTGCGCGAGCGCGAGCCGTGGCCCATCAGGCCGATGCGCCAGACTTTGCCTTTGAACTCACCCAGGCCGGCGCCGATCTCGATGCCAAAGCGTTCGAGCAATCCGCGACGCACGGCCGCGTCGTCCACGCCCGAAGGCACGCGCACCGCATTGAGCATCGGCAGTTGGTGCCCTTCGGCCGCGGTATAACCGATGCCGATGGCCGCCAGACCCGCCTTCAAGGCACGATGGTTCAACGCATGCCGGCTGAAACAATTCTCCAAGCCTTCTTCGTGTACCACCCGCAACGCCTCATACAGGCCGTAAGTCATGTTGATCGGCGCCGTGTGATGGTAGACGCGCTCTTCGCCCCAGTATCGCGCCAGCATCGAAACATCGAGATACCAGCTCTGCACCGGAGTCTTGCGGTGCAGGATGATTTCCATCGCCCGCGAATTGAACGAGACGGGCGCCAGTCCCGGCGGGCAGCTCAGGCACTTCTGGCTGCCGGAGTAAATCGCGTCGATCTGCCAGGCATCGACCTCCACCGGCAGTCCGCCCAAAGCGGTCACCGTATCGACCAGCAACAACGCGCCGGCGTCGTGTACCAGCTTGGAGATTTCTTCGATCGGCTGACGGGCGCCGGTCGACGTTTCAGCCATCACGATGCCGACGACCTTGGGCCGGGCTTTGGCCAGGGCGTCTTTCAGGTGTGCCGCCTCGAACACTTCGCCCCAGGGCCGCTCGACACGCGTGACTTTGGCCCCTGCCCGAGCGGCCACGTCGGCCATGCGGGAGCCGAACACGCCGTTGACGCAGACGATCATCGGATCGCCCGGCTCGATCAGGTTGACCACGGTACACTCCATGCCGGCCGAACCGGTGGCGCTGATGGCCAGCGTCATCTGGTTCTCGGTGCGGAACACGCCGCGCAGCAGGCGCTGCATGTCGTTCATCAACGTCAGATAATAGGGGTCGAGATGGCCGACCGTCGGCGCGGCCATCGCGGCCAGCACCCGCGGGTGAATCTCGCTCGGACCAGGCCCGAGCAACAAGCGGACGGGCGGCGTCAGGGGCGGGGCAGAAAGCATGTCAGGCACTCGGAAGGGACTCCTTGACAAGGCGGCTGATCTCTTTGAACTGCGGCGTGCCGGATCGCTGGCACCACTCGAACAGGGCGGCTTCGGTCGTGGTCAGCGTGGCGCCGGCCGATTCCATGCGCCGCAAGGCGGTTTGATAGTCGATGTCGTAACGCGAGCCGATGGCGTCGACCGCCACGTACACCCGGCGGCCGGAAGCAATCAGGTCCAGCACGGTCTGCTGCACGCAGACGTGCGCCTCGATGCCCGAGACGAGCACCCGCGTAATGCCGCGTTCGTCCCAACGGCGAAAGATCTCCGGGCACTCGCCGCAGCTAAAACAAACCTTGTCCGCAACGTCATCCAACCGTTCGGCCAACTCGGGCACGGTTTTGCCCAGCCCCTGTGGATATTGCTCGGTGGCGGCGATGCTGACGCCCAACGCTTTCGCCCCATCGAGCAGACGGCGGATGTTCCACACGATCCTTTCGTGGCCTGCCACCAGGCCGATTAGCTTCGCCTGCACGTCGACCACCAGCAAGCCCGTATCGTCGGCCGACATCAACTCTGGGCTGCGCGGCAGCCGTTCATCATTTTCGTTCATCGCATCAGCATAACAAAGTCTGCCGCAGGTGACC